>RFHM01000157.1 GCA_003696865.1 Acidobacteriota bacterium
ACGAGAATGTGCGCAATGGCCGCATCCGCCGCGGCCAAACCATCCTCATGGTCACCTTCGGCGCCGGCTTCAGCGGCGGCATCCTCGCCTTCCGATATTGAATACCGAGCTTCGGTCCATGAGTGGTGATCGGCTCATCGGCGTCGACGGTGAAGGTGGTTCTTCCAACCCGGAGAGGACGCTGGTGTTGGCACGACGGTGAAGAAAACCGACGGGGAGCGCGAACATATCGGGTTGAGTGCTCAGAAGCCATCATCCCCCCCTCACCCTCTCCTCAATCGTGGTCGGCGGTCTTGCCGGAGAACGTATCGGATTTTGTTCGCACCAGCATCTAATATTCTGGCTCACGTGGGACGTTGTGTCGTACTGGCCAGAGAACTCAAAGCGCGGGGACATTCGGTCATCTTCGCTGGGACACCCAAATTCCTGCGCGATCCGGCGGTCGTTCATCCGGGCGAATTTCGCCTGTATTTCATCGACGACTATGACGCCAAGGAGGGATTGGAGATTCTTCGCAAAGTGTGGAAACTCCCTCGCGAGGAATTCCTGCGGGAACACGTGCAATCCGAATTGAAAATGCTCGACGAGGTGCGGCCGGATGTAGTCATCAATGACTTCCGCTTGACGATGTACCTCTCGGCTCGGCTTCGAGGTATTCCCGTCATCTCGCTCCTTGGCGGTCGCTGGTTGGTCCAATACGCGGCCAAGCCGTTCAAGGCGCCGCGGACGCATCCTCTCTATCCGTTCATGAAGCGAGTCCTGGGAGAGAAGGGCACGGATGCCGTGGTTCCTCCCATCCAGCGATGGGCGATTCGCTACAAGATGACTCCCTATCGTCGGTTGAGCCGAGCCTATGGGCTGAAACCGAAGAGGGATCTCTGGGATTTGCTGGTGGGCGAATACAATCTCATTTTGGATACCGAGTTGTTCGGACCGATGACGTCTCTCCCCGAGAATTTTCGTCAAGTTGGCCCCATTGCGTGGACTCCGCACATCCCGCTCCCTGACTGGATCGATACCCTGGATCGTACGCGGCCCATCATTTATATCACCATGGGCAGCACGGGCCATGCGGCTTTGTTCGAATGTATGATGGAGGTGCTCGGCGATGCCGATTACACCGTGATCATGACCACTGGAGGGCAATGGCAAGGACCGCGTGATCGCGTACCCGACAATTTCCGCGTGGCCAAGTATCTCCCCGGCGAACCTGTCATGCGATTGTCGGATCTGGTGATCTTCCACGGTGGAGCGGGAACGGGATATCAAGCCATGGCCACAGGCACCCCGGCCATCGTCATCGCCACACATCTGGAGCAGGAATTTGTCGGACAAATCCTGGAAGAACATCGAGCGGGGCTTTTCCTCACCATGCGCCAGGTGTTGGCCAAACCGGTCAAGTTGCGCCAGGCCATCACCACGATGCTGGAGCGGCTGGATGCCTACCGGGCCGAGATGAAAAAGCTCCAGGAGGATTTTCAGCGGTACGATCCCGTGCCCCGGGCGGCCGATTGTATCGAGGAATTCATGGCCGAGGTTCGGCGAGAGTGAATGCCGTGAACGTATTGGTGACTGGCGGAACCGGTCTGGTGGGGAGCCAACTCATCGAAGCGCTTCTGGAAAAGGGACATCCACCAGATACCATTCGAGCGCTCGTTCGCCCGCGGAGTCATATCGATTTCCTCAAAGAGAGGGACGTTCGACTCTATACGGGCGATCTGCTCGATGTCGATTCCCTCAAAGCGGCGACTGACGGGGTCGACATCGTCTATCATTGCGCGGGGGCGGTGGACGAAAAGCGGCGAGAAGCGTTCTGGGAAGTGAATGTCATCGGGACCGAGCGTATGCTGGAAGCCGCCCGCTGGGCGGGCGTTCCAAGATTCGTTTACGTCTCCTCCATCGGCGTCTACGGATTGTTGGAAACGACGCCGGCCACTGAAGATCATCCCACCAGACCGCTGAGACCCTACGCCGTATCCAAACTGGCCGCCGAGCAGCGCGTTCGGGCCTATGCCCAACGATATGGCTTGTCCTCTGTCATCCTTCGACCGACGGCCATCGTTGGCCGGCGCGACCGAACGATCACCAAGCGACTGGTACATCTGGTTCGGCGCCGCATCGTGCCGATGGTCGGTGGAGGGCGAGCGCGCGTCTCGTTCGTCCACGCTCGAGACGTAGCCGAAGCCATGATACTGGCCGGGCAATCGCAGAGGGCCGCCGGGAAGGTATACAATGTGGAAGGATTCTCGGCTCCTCTCCGAGAGGTGGTCCAGTTTTTCATCGACGAGGTGGGAAGTGGGGCCACGATCATCGATGTCCCTTATGGGCTGGCTTTCGCCGGAGCGCTCATCATCGATGGGATCTACGCGGTGGCCAGACGACATGTTCATCCCATTCGAGCGAGAATAGGACTCCGCCAATTGACGCGAGACCTGATCTTTGATACAACCAAGATCAGGATGGATCTCGGCTTCCAACCTCGATATGGCATGGAAGAATCGTTTCGACAGGCGATTCGCTGGCAATTGCAGCATGGTGGTTGAAGAATGAAAGCACTGGTGACGGGCGCCAATGGATTCATCGGCCGCTTCTTGGTCGAAGAGCTCCTGCGTCGGGGATGGGCCGTGCGATGCTTCATTCTGGAGGGCGAAAGGAGCGACGGACACGAGAGCGAAGCCGTGGAAGTGGTGACCGGCGACATCTGTCGAAAAGAGACGCTCGCGGCGGCCGTCCAGGGGGTCGATTATATTTTTCATCTCGCCGGCGTGAAGACGGTCTGGGACGAGGCCACCTACTTCCGGATCAATGTCCAAGGGACGAAGAACCTCCTCCACGCCCTCCTGGAGAGCGGCCATCGAATCCGGCGGTTCATCTTCGCCAGCAGTCAAGCGGCCGCCGGGCCGAGCCCGGACGGCCATCCCATCACCGAGGATGACGTTTGCCGCCCTCTCACCGCCTATGGGAGAAGCAAACGAGCCGCCGAGGAGTATCTCCTCGCTCATTCCCATCGCGTTCCCATCACCATCCTTCGGCCGGTTCTCGTCTATGGACCGCGGAATCTGGAGACGGAGTTGCTGCTCGCCTTGATTCGCCGAGGATGGATGTTCGATATTGGCCGTCATCATCAGTCGTTCAATCTCATTTACATCAGCGACGTGGTTCGAGCATTCATGCTCGCCGCCGAACATCGGCGAGCCGCGGGCGAAATTTATTTCATCACCGGCCGGGACCGATACACCTGGCGGCAGATCGCCGAACAATCGTTTCGCGTGCAGCGCCGGAAAGGCCATATACTCACTATCCCCTGGGCGGGCGTGAGACTGGCGGCCGAGGTCGTCAAATCGTATCGGAAACTGAGGGGGCAACCCTTCGATGTGATCGACGATAAGGTGAACGAATTGCGCCAGGCACACTGGGTATGTAGTGGCGAAAAAGCCAGGCGTCACCTGGGCTTCGAGCCGCGAGTCTCATTGGCCCGAGGGATTGAGGAGACGATGGAGTGGTATCAACGGGAGCGCCACGGCGAGCGGGACATGGTCGCGGAGGTGGGCGGGAGATGGGGAAAATTCCTCTGAGGAGTGGAGGACATGAAATGGTCTTCGATCGACGTGTTGTGTTGTCCATTTTGTAAAGGATCGGTCGTCCTCCGAGGACGAGAGCCCGAGGGCGGCGACCTGGTCTTCGAGGGAGAGCTCATCTGCGCATCGTGCCGGCGCGCGTTCACCATTCATAAGGGCATCGTTCACTTCCTTCAGACCGGCGAACTCGTGGGATCGAACAAGAAGCACGCCAGATTGAACGATATGTTCTCCCACGTGTACACGCCGACGGTGAAGCTCATGTTCGCGCTCTGTGGTGGAGAAGAGCGCGCCCGTTGCGAATGCATGGATCGCCTGGAATGGCATGAAGGCGCCCGCATCCTGGAGGTGGGCATTGGGACGGGGGATAATCTCCCTTATCTTCGCCGCCGACTCCATCGCTTCCAGGCATACGGAGTCGATATTTCCAGGAGCATGTTGCGGCATTGCGAATCCAACGTGAAGAAATGGGGTATGGAGGCAGAACTGTTCTTGGCCGAGGCCGAGCGGTTGCCGTTCAAAGACGGAACATTCGATGTCGTGTTTCATATTGGAGCGATCAATTTCTTCACCGATAAGAAGCGGGCCATCGAAGAGATGATTCGCGTCGCGCGACCGGGGACCAAGATCATCATCGCCGATGAGAACGAGCGGGCGTTGAGAGTCCTGGACAAATTCCTTCTTCAACTGTGGATTGGCAAGCGAGAGGAGGTGGTTCCTCCCATCGACTTGGTGCCGCAGGCGATGCAGGAGGTCCGGTTAGAGACGATCTGGCGGGGGTATGGCTACTGTATCGAATTTCGTACGCCCGGGTGAGCGGTTCGCGCCGGGCCGCCCCCCTCATGGATCCGTGGAGGCCAATGTCGTGTTTTCTCTATTTCGACAGCGAGGAGATGAGATCGTGCGGGTCGGCTACGCTCAGCGCATCTTGATGGATGTGCTGGACGCCGCTCGGCGACCCGACAGTTATGCCGTCGTTCTGTTGGATCTGTCGGCGGCGGAAGCCTTCCGCACCGAGTACCGCAAGAAGCACGGCGTCGCGTTGACGCACGTTCATCTCCTCATCAAGGCTTTCGCCCGGATGCTGGAGAGGAATCCCTGGATGAACTACATGGTGGACGGATATAAGATCGTGAAGCCGTCATCGATCGATATCGGCGTCTCCGTCGCCGCCGAAGAAGGCGTGACGCCGGTGGTCGTCATTCGTGAAGCTCATCGAAAGTCGCTGAAAGAGATCAGCGAGGAACTCAGACGGAAGGCGAGCCAGGCCATCCAGATGGAGAAGCAGAACCTGGCTCGATTGAACCGTGTCGGTCGCCTGATTCCCATCGGTTTTTTGCGACGACCGATCATTCGCTTCCTCGCTCGGCGGTACTGGGTGCGACGACGCTTCATCGGTACGGCCCAGATCACCAGCCTCGGCTTTCGCGATCTGGCCTTTCACCTCCCTTCTCATATCGGGACGACGATGCTGCTCAGCGTCGGTGGAATCGTTCGGCGACCGGTGGTGGTCGGCGATAAGATCGAGATCCGCCCCACCACTTATCTCGCTTTTCAGGTAGATACGCGCGTGTTGAACGCCAAGAAGGCCTTGAGGGCGTTCCGAGAGTTCCGACGATGGATGGAGCATCCACACCAGCTGGAGGGCGATGATTGAGGCGCGACGAGACAGCACAATATTCTCGCCGCCCTCGAACTCCGGAGGATCGGCGCTTCGGGGAGGGTGGTTGACGACCGATAGGACACGTGGAATAATAGCCCCTCCTTCCTGCCCGGGGATGGATCGAGGATGTGAAAGAGACGGTCGACCATGGCGCGCTCGGTGAGGGAACAACATCATACCGTTCGCCGGATTCCCTTTGTGGGGAGCGATAAGCTCATCTATGCCATCGACGGCATTTCTCCCTTCATGCTCCATCTCATCATGGAACTCCACGGGCCGCTGGACGTTCTCCGTTTGACCGAGGCCATCGAGCGGGCGCTCGAAGCGACGCCGGTTCTGAAGAGTCGGGCGCAGTTACGGTGGATTCGTCCCTATTGGGAAGTGATCGAGGATTTCGCGCCGGAGACCATATTGACCGTGCGGGATTACTCCTCGGGGAAAGAGGATCAAGCCGCCATTCGGTCCCTGATCGGGGCATTCCTCAACGAGACGATCGACATCACGTCCTCGGCTCCGACGCGATTCCTCCTGATACGCCTTTCCGATGTGCGGTGGGTCTTCGTCGTCAAAATACATCATTCCCCGCTCGACGCCGCTGGCCTGTTCATCTTCGTCAACGATATCAAAACGTATTATGAGCGACTGTGCCGCGGCGAGACGGTTCGGCCACTGGTTTCCATGGGGGAGCGGAGTCGACGACCGTTGTTTCGACGGGTGACCTTATCGCTGTGGCGACGAGCGGCGTGGGCCGCTCTCCGGCGCGCGCTGAGCGATCGGCCATCGCGGCCCCGCCGGTTCATTGCGTTCTCCGCGCCGGCGCCCGAGCCGGGGATCTCTTATCGGAGCGTCGTCTTCGAGGGCGAAGACTACGCAGCCTTTCGCGCCCGGTGTAAATCCCTGGGCGTGACCGGTCAGGAGTTGATCATGGCGGCGCTCTGCCGAACCATCCACCGGTGGAATGGGGCGTCGGGACGGGGCGACGGCGTCTATTCGATCATCATGCCGGTGGATTTGCGACGCTATGCTCGACGAGGTGGGCGCATTCCCAGAATTATGGCCAGCTTCGTGGGCGGCACCCGGGTCACCATTCCCGCCGTCGCCGCCGAGACGCTGGAAGGAGCGCTCGCCCGCATCGTCGAAGACGTGCGCTATATCCGGACGCATCACTTGGCATTGATCCCCAATGTGATCTTCCCGCTCCTCGTTTTCGTCCCCTCCCGATGGCTTCGCTGGGCTGCCCGGCGCACGTACCGGCGTCATCCGGAGAGGTTGATTCCCACCGCGGTGGTGACCAACGTGGGTCGAGTCGACAGAATCCTCTCGTCATCTCCGACGTTCTCCATTCGGGCCATGGAAGGTGTGGGAACGGCCTATGTCCCGGCAGGATTGTTCGTGGCCCCCCTGTCCTTTGGGCGGCGGCAAACGATTACGATCACGTACCGCAAAGATGCCTGCTCGGAGGAAGAGATGGCATCATTTGTCGAGCTCTTTGTCGAGGAACTCCTTCCATCGCGCCGAACTCGACGCGCCAGACCCGGGGTGCTCTCTTCCATTCCAGAGGAGAGGCGTCGCCGGGATCTCGATCACGTATGCCTGGGAGAGGAATGATGAGCGACGTGGCGATCCATGGTGACAAACCTCATATCTCGGTCATCATCCCCGCCTATAATGAAGAAAAATATCTCGGAGTGACGTTGGAGAATGTCAAGCAAGCCATCCGGGAATATCACAAAAAATATCCTTATACCGTCGAGATCGTGGTCGTCAACAATAATTCCACCGATCGCACCGAGCAGGTCGCTCGCGCCCATGGCGCTCGGGTCGTCTTCGAGGCGAAGAATCAAATCGCCGCAGCGCGCAATGCCGGCGGTCGAGCGGCCCGTGGCGACATCGTCGCCTTTCTGGACGCCGATTCGCACATGTCCCCCAATTTGCTCATTCGCGTTCACGAAGTGATGGCCTCCGGTCAATACATCGGCGGGGGCGTGGCCTGGGTGTACCGGGACAAGCCTTCGTTGTGGGTGAGCATCCTGGAGACGATCCGGAACGTGATCGGACGCCGCGTGTTCGGCGTGAGTACCGGGCTCATGTACACGACCAAAGACGCTTTCCAGCGCGTCGGCGGGTTCGATGAACGCTATTACGCCGCCGAAGAAGGGCGATTCGTGCTCGACTTGAAGAGACTGGGGAAAAAGGAAGGGAAGAAATTCTGTAACATCACCGACGGGTACATCGTGACCTCGGCGCGCAAGTTCGAGCAATTGAAAGCGCCGACGCTGATATGGACGGGATTGAAGTTCCTCCTGTTCCCCTGGAAGCTCAAGGATCGGAAAGCCTGCTCATTCTGGTATGACATCAACAAGAACTGAAGACATCGAAAGGACGATGAGCGACCGCGTCCTGGTCATCTGCCTGGATGGAGCGACGTTCGATCTCTTAGGTCCATGGATGGAGGCGGGAGATCTGCCCACGTTGAAGCGCTTCATGGAGGAGGGCGTCAGTGGAGAGTTGGAATCGGTCATCCCGCCCATCACCGCGCCGGCGTGGGCCTCGTTCATGACGGGAAAGAATCCCGGCAAACACGGGGTGTATCATTTCATCAATCGCCGCGCCTCCTCGGCGGGGCCGTCGTTCGTCAGCGCCGCATCGCGGGCGGGGAAGGTGCTCTGGGAGTGGTTGAGCGAGGACGGGAAGACGGTGCTCGTGCTCAATGTGCCCACCACCTATCCGCCGCAGAAGGTCAATGGAGCGTTGATCAGCGATTTCCTCACCCCGCCGGGGAAGCGAGATTTTACTTATCCTCCCTCGTTGGTCGATGAGCTCGAGGAGAAGTTCGGTCCCTATCCACTTCACTTCAAGACGCTCATGTTCTCGGCCAATCTCTCGCCATCGAATGCCCGGCGGTTGCTCGATGAAGCCCATCGCGAGCTGCGGATCAAGTTCGACGTCGCTCATTATCTCTGGGATCGATATGAGAGCGACTTCACCATCGTTCACATACTGGGGACGGATCGCCTTCAACATGAATTCTGGAATCTGCTCGACTCGCGTCATCCACTCTATGATCCCTCGATGAGCCGGCGCTTTCGGGGAGCGATTCGCGATTATTTCGTTGGCGTGGATGCCGAGATCGATCGGCTCTGTCGGAAGGTCGGCCCGGAGGCGACGACGTTCATCATCTCCGATCATGGATTTGGACCGGCATATAAGGCCATCGATCTCAACGTGTGGCTCCTGGAGCAGGGGTACATCCACATCAAATCGGAGGCGCGCTCTCGACTCAAATTCCGACTCTGGAAAATGGGATTGACCAACGAGCGCTTCATACGGCTGTCGCTGCGCACGTTCTTCAAATACGGAGCGGGATTGGTCGAGCGGGTTCCCGAGGAATCCATATTCAAATCCGTTCGTTTCTTCCTGCAGCGCGGTCGGCGCTATCCGCTCTTCTCGCTCGACGATGTCGATTGGTCGCGGACGAAAGCCTACGCATTGGTGGGTATGGGGGCCATCAACATCAATCTGGAGGGGCGCGAGCCGGCCGGATCGGTCAAACCGGGGCGCGAGTACGAGGCATTGAAACAAGAGATCGCCGAGAAGTTGCGAGCGATGACCGATCCGGAGACGGGACAGCGCGTGAACGGTCGCGTCTATTTGCGCGAACAGGTCTATGAGGGACCGTACGTCGCTCAAGCTCCGGATATCATGTTCTTGCCCAACGAACGGGGCTATGTGGCCGGGAGCATGATGGGATTCACCTCCAATCGGTCGATCGTCCCCGTGCCCGCCTGGCCAGGGAATCATCGCCAGAACGGGATTCTCCTGGCCAGAGGCCGCGTCCTTCGGAAGGGACAGCGCCTCCAGGGGGCGCGGTTGATCGATCTGGCGCCGACGCTGCTTTATCTCATGGGGAGCCGCGTTCCCCGCGACATGGATGGCCGCATCTTGACGGCCATGTTCGAGCCCGATTTCGTGGCTCGTCGCAGAGTGACGTATCGCGATGAAGAGGCGGTGACTTCACCAGTTCCTCATCGTGGTTCGGAGGACGAGCAGCAGGTCATCGAACGACTCAAGGATCTCGGATATTTGATGTGATGATGAGAACGAGTTTGGGAAACGGTGCCCTCGCGCGCAGAGAATTGGCGAGGCCGATCGGGGGCATCAGTAACCTGGTGACATCGGTCTCTCTATCATCCAGTGAGGAGAACGGGAAATGACGAGAGCGAATCGGCGATTGGCCAATGTAGTGACGGGCGTGGTGATGCTCATCCTGGGCGTGGGCCTCATCGGTATGTCTCCGGGAGCGCCCGTAGGATGGACCTCGCAGAGGACGATACGGGGGAGCGGATTGGTCTGGACGCCGGTGATGACCGGTGGATTCGGCAATCCCGGAAACAAGTTGCTGCGCGGACTTCGGGTGTTTCAGGGTCGCCTTTATGCCATCACCTTCAACGACGAAGGAGGGGAAGTCTACCGGTCGGTGACGCTCGATCCCCTCACCTGGGAGAAGGTGGTGGATGCCGGATTCCTCACCTCGGGCAACGAATTCGCGCCCAAGTTCCGTTCGCTGAGCGTCTGGGCCGGTCAGCTATTCGTGGGTACGGGATTTCGTCGCTCCGATGGGGCCCAGATCTGGCGATCGTCCGATGGGACGGTGTGGACGCTCTCCTTCGACAGCGGAGAACTGGGGAATGGTCCCACGTTGAACGTCCGGGCGATGGCCCCGTTTGGCGATTATCTCTACGTCGGGATGGGCGCCGAATTCGTGGGCACGGCGCAGATCTTCCGTTCGCGCACCGGACGGGAATGGGAACCGGTAGTTGATGATGGGTTCGGTCCTCAACGAGGCAATGACAATATCTACTCGCTCGGCGTATTCGATGGGCGGCTGTACGCCGGAACGTTCAATCTGCGTGGGGCAGAGATCTATCGCTCCAATGACGGTCGAACGTGGGAGCGCGTCGCCACTCGCGGCATAGGAGATCGGCGCAATCTCTACATCTACGAACTGCGCGTCTATCAACCCACGCCCGAGTCGAAGCCTCGATTGATCGCCATTACCGGTCCCAACCCATCGGGTGGGCAGGTGTGGGCCTATGATGGTGAGGCCTGGTCGCTGTTCGCTCCTCCGGGGTTCGGCAATCGACGCAATACCGACATGTGGCAAGCCAATCAGTTCGGTCGCGACTTCTATGTGGGGACGTTCAAAGAAGAAATCCGACCGGGATCACGGCTCTCGGACGAGAATGGCGCCGAACTCTGGCGTTATGATGACGCGACCGGTCAGTGGATGCCCGAGACGCTCGATGGCTTCGGCAATCCCAATAATACGGGCATTCGAACGATTTTCGCCTGGAACGGGGCATTGTATGTGGGAACGTTGAATGAAGAAACCGGCTGCGAGCTCTGGCGGGGAGTCCCGGCCAGGTAACGCGAACGAGGGGGTCATATGGTGACGCGGATCGCGTTTGGAAGCGATAGCCCGGCTCTGGCCAAAGTGCTCAAGGGGCAAAGCCGCTTTCATCGACATCGGCGCCGGATAATCGAGCGCCGCGAGGGCCGATCGATCCATGTAGAAGAGGTGAGCATCTGGATGAGGGGGCACCGTCTGGACACCACGAGAGTGTGAATATGGAACAGAAAGTGATCATCATCGGGTTGGATGGCGCCACCTTCGATGTGCTCGGGCGGTGGATGGAGGACGGTCGATTGCCTCATCTCAAAGCGCTGGCGGCCGAGGGCGTCAGCGGAGAGTTGCGATCCTCGGTGCCACCGGTCACGGCACCCGCTTGGGCCTCGTTCATGACGGGAAAGAATCCCGGGAAGCATGGCGTGTTCGATTTCGTCGTTCACGATAAGACGACCTACCAGTTCCATCCGGTGGATTCGCGCTCTTGCCGGGCGAAGACGCTCTGGGAGGTCATCGGCGATGAGGGAGGGCGCGTCGTCGTGTTGAACGTGCCCCTGACCCATCCACCGTATCCGGTCAATGGCGCGCTCGTCAGCGACTTTCTGCTGGCCCGCGGTCGTGGAGAGAAGAGTTTCCCTCCCGCGTTGCTCGGGGAGATCGAGGAGCGATTCGGCCCTTATCACTCGGATACCGTGCTCCCTTATTTTGTCGCCAGTCAGGCCGACGAGGACGTTGTGCGGTTCATTCGCGAGTACGCTCGGGCCGTCGAATATAAGTTTCAGGTGGCCCATGACCTCTGGGAGCGCATTCGACCCGATTTTCTCATGCTCCACCTCTACGGGAACGATCAAATTTGCCATTGGCTGTGGCACGTGCTCGATCCCACGCATCCTTGGCATCGTCCTCGGGAATCGGAAAAGCATCTGGAGACGGTCCTGGAATACTATCGCACGTTCGACCGCGAGATCGGCAAGCTGCTGGACCGCGTTCACGGTGATGTGACGCTCTTCATCATCTCGGATCACGGATTCGGGCCGGTCTACAAGGCGCTCGATTTGAATACCTGGCTCTATCAGCGGGGATATCTCGCGTTGAAGAATCGACCGGTGACTCGATTCAAGCGACTTTGCTGGCAGGCGGGGCTGACGCCCACCACGCTGCTCCAACAGAGGTGGATCCGGAAGGGGCTGGCCCTGTTGGCCGGTCGCCTGCTGAGGGATCGTTCGCAAGGCGGCGTCGAGCAGGTCCAGAAAGCCCACGCGCTGGGACAGCTTCTCCTGTCTTTCCGGGATATCGACTGGGCGCGGACGCGGGCGTTCTCCCCATTCGGATTCGGCCAGATTCGTATCAACGTGCGCGGAGAGTGGGCCGAGGGCTGCGTCTCTCCCGGGGACGAGTATGACCGTCTCAAGCGAGAGTTGGTCGACGGGTTACGAGCGCTGACGGATCCTGAAACGGGAGAGCCCGTCGACGGAGCCGTGTTCACTCGGGAGGAACTTTACCGGGGCGATTATCTGGCCGATGCGCCGGATATCTTCTTCATTCCGGTGAACGGGAAATATCGTCCCAAGAGCACCGGATTCACCTCCAATGCGGCCATCTCTTCTTTTTGGGGCATGAGCGGCATTCATAAGATGAACGGTGTGCTCATAGGGCGAGGGGCAGCCCTCCGTTCGGGCGTGCGCATCGATGGGGCGGAGATCATCGATATCTTCCCTTCGGTTCTCTACCTGATGGGGATGCCCATCCCCGAAGATGTTGACGGGAAGGTGCTGCAGCATATGTTCACCGGTGAGTTCGTTCACCGACATCCGATCCGATTTGCCGGATCGACGAGTTCGTCGCAGAGAGCATCGACCGAGCAGACCGTCGCCGCAGAGGAAGAGGAAGTCCTCGATCGACTGCGGGGATTGGGATATCTGGATTGAGCGCTTATGAGGTTCGTGCGACAACATGCCAAGACGGCGGCCAAGATCATCGTCGTGCTCGCCATCGTCTTTGCCGTTCGATATGCCTTCATGAGCGGGATCATCGACCGGACGGATCTTCAGCGAATGCTCGATCGGGCGGGCCTGTTAGCCGTTCCCGGATTCATTCTGATGATGGCCGCCGCCATCATGGTCTTCGTGCCCGCGTGGATCTTCATTGGATCGGCGTCCATTGCGTTCGGCGCTCGTTGGGGAGCGGTGTACTCGATGTTGGGGGCGCTGGTGGGGACGAGCGCGGCCTTCCTTCTCGGTCGATATCTGGCCTCCGATTTTGCCGAGAGGCAGAGGCAACGCCGATTGCGACACATCAACGAGTGGTTGGACGCCAACGGCATCGTGCTCACGCTCTGCGCCCGACTGGTGTTTTACTGTCATTCGGCATTCAATTATGCGGCCAGCGTCACCTCGGTGACGTTCAGGGACTATGCCATCGGGACGTTCGTTGGCCTTCTGCCGGGCATCATTCTCTTCTCCAGCGTATTCGATGTGCTGGTGAGAGCGGACTCGCTCGTCGATCTTCTCACCCATCCGGCGCTGATTCTGCTATGGAGTTTGCGGATCGGCGGGGGGATGCTATTCTCTTTGCTGGTCAAAAGATCCAGCGAGCGAAAACGGGCCGAACGGGGCTATCTGTTGGGGATTCACAAGCAGTAGCCTCTGCCAAGGAGGAATGAGGATGACGAACAAAGTGGTCATCGTCGGATTGGACGGCGCGGGATTCCAAACCCTTCAACCGTGGTTGGACGCTGGCCATCTGCCTACATTGCGAGAGATGATGGAGCGAGGCGCCAGTGGACCTTTGACGTCGATCGTTCCGCCGGTGACGGCGCCCGCCTGGTCATCATTCATGACGGGAAAGAATCCGGGCAAGCATGGGATTTATTATTTCACCACTCGGGATAAGACCACGGGTCGGGAAGTGCCGGTGAGCGCCTACTCCCGTTCGGGGAAGACGCTCTGGGATCTTCTCAGTGAAGGCGGGAAGACGGTCACCGTGTTGAACGTGCCCACGACGTACCCGCCCAGTCGGGTCAACGGCATCATGGTGGCGGGATTTCTGACGCCCAAAGGGAAACGGGATTTCGTCTATCCTCCCTCGTTGCTCGATGAGATCGAGAAGGCGTTCGGACCCTATCCGTTGTATCTGAAGACGAATTTCACCGCCAACCTGTCCGAAACCAATGTCGAGCGGTTCCTGGCCGAACTGGAGCACGAGCTCCGGTACAAGTTCGCCGTCCTCCATTATCTCATGGACCGATATCCGTCCGACTTCACCATGGTCCACATTTGGGGCACGGATCGCATTCAACACGATCTCTGGAATCTCTTTGACGAATCTCATCCACGCTATGATCCGGTGTTGGGCGCCAAGTACAAGGAGCGCATCATCGGTTATTTCTCGGCCGTCGATGCACAGATTGCCCGGTTGCGAGAGCGACTGGATGACGAGACCACGCTCATCATCATGTCGGATCATGGGTTCGGGCCCATCCATCGATTCATCGATCTGAACGTGTGGCTCCTGGAGCAGGGATACATCGCCATCAAGGAGACGCCGCTTTCGCAGTTCCGATTGCGCGCCTGGCGGATGGGGTTGACCTATGAGTTTCTCATTCGAGGCTTGTTGCGGGTGTTGAAGTGGGGCGTTCAGCTCCCCGATCGCACGCCGGCCGATGCCGTCAATCTCATTCGCGAAGAGGGATTTCAGCCGTTGCTGTCGCTTCGGGATGTGGATTGGTCGCGCACCAAGGCGTACAGCAAATTCGGACTGGGTCAGATCATCATCAATCTAGAGGGACGCGAGCCCAGAGGGTCGGTCAAGCCGGGCGCCGAATATCGGGCGGTGAGAGATGAGATCGTGGAGAGGCTGAGACGGTTGCGCGATCCGGCCACGGGCCGGTTGATCGGCGGTCAGGTGTACACCAAAGAAGACGTCTACAGTGGCCCTTATCTCGATGAGGCGCCGGATATCACCTACTTGCCGATGGAGAGTAATTACCTGGCCAATGTCCTCATGGGATTCACGACGAGGAATTGGATCATGGACAATCCCGTGCTGTTCGGCAATCATCGTATGGAAGGATTGATCATCGTGGAAGGGAAATCCGTTCGGCGAGGGAGTCGGTTGAACGAGGCGAACATTCTGGATGTCGCTCCAACCGTTCTCTATGCCATGGGAGAGAGCATTCCGCGGGATATGGATGGTCGCGTTCTCACCGAGATGTTCGTTCCGGAGTTCCTCAGTCAGCGGCCGGTGGAGTGGCGAGACGCCGAAGAAGCCGAGCCTCCGGCGGAAGCGGGAGCGCTCACCCGCGAAGACGAGGAGACCATTCTCGACCGCTTGAAGGGATTGGGGTACCTATGAGTCAGTTTCGGCGGACGATCACTCTCCTGAAGGAAACGATCGACCGAGCGGTCACCATGAAGGCTCGCCCTCATACGACTTGCCCTCGTCTGCCTCCACCATCTCCGGAACTGATCGCCCGGGCCGAAGCCTCTTTCTCCAATACTTTTCCCATTTCTCCTCAATGTGGACTGACGCCGCAAGAGATCGAGCGAGAGATCGGGAGGTACTTTTGGCATTATCCTTTCGAGTTCGGTGGTCGCCTGATCGATGCCGATCATGTAGGCTTCAGGGGCCTCCGCGGTCGCCACTATCGGCGATATCTGCATATTTTCCCCGCGCTCCTCTCCCTGACGGGAGGCACACTGGTTGGATACACGGTGCTCGATGTGGGCTGTAATGCCGGATTCTGGTCGATTCAGGCTCGATTGGCGGGGGCCGAGCGCGTGCTCGGCGTGGATGCCAGTCAGCAGAACATCGATCAAGCGCGATTCATCATCCGGGTGACCGGTTTGGATGGCATCGACTATGCGACGATGAGCGCCTATGAGATCTCGAAACGACGGATTGGGGAGTTCGACATCAGTCTCTTTTTAGGGGTGCTCTATCATCTGGATAAGCCTCTCCTGGCGCTGGAGCGCCTCTACGAAGTGACGAGGAAGATCGTCGTCATCGATACTCGAGTCGCCTGGTCCAGGAGGGCTCGGCTCGCCCTGAGAGCGGATGTCGTTCACGACCAGAACATCACCGAGGGACTCGCCTTCGTGCCTTCTCCGAAAGCGGTGGTCTGGATGCTCCATCATGTCGGATTTC
>RFHM01000158.1 GCA_003696865.1 Acidobacteriota bacterium
AATGAACCTCTCGCCCTTCGTTCGGAGACGGACTGGGTGCTCGATCATGAGGCTCTGGAGGGACCGAAACCCAGCGTCCCATCCCAGAATAGCCCCAGACTTGAGGGTTGGAATACGGGTTTGTATGACAAGGCGATCCCATCTCCGGCAAAGTGCGTGCCGGTATAATCCCCTTGCTGAGTCAGCTCTGAACCCGGCCCAACAACTGGATCGCGCAACGCCTTGAGCGTTTGAACGAACTCCTCTTGACTCGGCTCAGGCGCCGCTCCGGCCAAACCGTTGCTGGCGAACATCGCCAGCAGGATCACAAACACGATGCGCAATGTCATCGATCTCGTCCTCCCGTACCTTGATGAGTCCTTATGGTGTCTCAACGTTTGGATCTGATCGTGTAAACCAGGATGATCTGATTGACGCTAAATGAATCAAAAAGACCGTCATCGTCATCATACCCTTCTTCACAAATGAGTAATCTGTTGAGGCCCGGACGAAGTAACCCAGGGCGGATCAACGCGTAGCTCGACTTCTCAGTTCCCCCAACAACTTCCTCCAAAAAAGTAACCAGGTAATCACGATTCATGTCCCGACCATCTGGAACCCCACAAGTTGGGTTTTCAGGGGTTGGGACTTGCGGATTGAGGTATATACGGTCAAAGCTGAGACGCACACGATCGGCCTTATACAACAGAAAAGCTGGTCCTTGGACGTCGACATCATCCGGCAGCGTGAACATCACCAGAGCCGAGGGTTGCTCTGGATTAATGTAGACTGGATGGAATCCCACGATGACTTGCATTCTCATTTGTCCTGGAGGCTCCTGGGGGAGCCATGCCGGGAGACACAGGGAAAGAGCGAGCCATATGTTCACCATCATTGACGTCGCTCCTCCTCTTTGAGGAATCTCATCCTTCGAGTGAAAGTCCACCATGGACGAACCCGACGCTCGCCGGCATCTCTGCTTCGGCCTCTCTCCAATCTGAAATTTCTGCCCCTATAATAAACCCATCCGTCTCCTGCCGTCAATTCCGATATGCCGGGGGACGGATGCTCGCTGCCCGGAAATGCGATGAGGGCTTGAGGCGCATGGCCTGAGGCATCGGTTCCTCGTTCTCCTGGAAGGGTGACAAACTCAAGTGAAGGGAGCCTGGCCAGGCTCCCTTGCGATGATCGTTGCATTGTCCCACAGCACGTTCCCATCTTGGGAGAGGGGGGGTTGGGTTGAGAGGAACATAGGATCTCCCTTTGGAGCGTGGAGGTAAGATCCTGGGCCTAGAGCGCCAAAATCGCCGATCGGTTCCAACTCTTCGACACGGGGAACGCCTGCCGTCTTGGGCTTTCCTTGACAGGTATGCCCCCTCTCCGTAGAATCTGTCGGTACTGTCATGGAGCATGAGGCTCAACCGGTGGAAACGAGCGAACATCCGATGGAGCATTCACTCCCCGAAGTGAGATCGCGCGAAACGTTATCCGCGACGTCTCCGCTCGCTCCTTCGTCAACGCTCACACTCGTGCTCGCTTGTCTGGCCACCTTTCTGTTTCCCGGATTAGGACACCTGATCCTCAGGCGATGGGGACGAGGCGCGCTCTTGGCCCTCTCCATAGGGGGGATGTTTCTCCTGGGCATGTTCTGGTTGGACGGTCATTTGTATCGGCCAGATCTCAGTGGACCGTTATCCCTGTTCACCGTATTGACTCATATTGCACCCTTCCTGGCCAATGTGGGCGTCGGTGGGCTCTATGGGCTCTGTTACCTGCTGGATGTGGGATTCCAGGCGCATCCGGCCGCTCCAACCTACGAGATCGGCAATACGTTCCTCCTGGTCGCCGGATTGTTGAATTACCTGGTCATTCTTGATGTGTCTGACATTGCGCGGGGGAGAAAACGGTGAAGCATCTGGTGGCAATGGTCTTATTTGCTCTCTTCGTGGCCGTCGTCTTCGCCATCGTCAGCAAAGAGAGTCCTCGCGATCAATTCACCTACGGAGTGAAAGTCTTTTTCGCCTTTCTGGGCGTCGGACTCGCTTTGGCCTGGATCATGTATCCGTTCAGTTGACGGCGAACGAAGCATACTCGCCGACGATCGATCATCGTCCACGGACCGATCGGCTATTTCCAGGACTTGACATCGGTCTATCCGGTCGCTAGTGTACGCCCCTCGATAATCCCGGAGGTGCTGTTTCGGAAGTAGAGGTGGGAGAGGGGTGAACGAGTTTTCAGACTCATTAACGTCACACAAGGAGGAAAGCAGATTCGTATGAGCAATCGAACAATTTTCCCATGTCGACCTTTCGTTCTCACCGGTTTGCTCATGCTCACGCTGGTGGGGTTGGTCAGCGGAAGTACGGCCATGGCTCAATCTCAGGCCAGCACCGGTCAGATTGTGGGGACGGTTGTTGATCAGCAGGGAGCCGCCATCGTCGGCGCCGAGGTCACCGTGACCAACACGGAGACGGGATTGAAACGCGTCGTTCAGACCAATAGCGCGGGGCAATATCGCGTCGTCTTGCTGCCTGCCGGACGTTATGAGGTATCGGCGGAGGCGAGCGGCTTCCAACGAATGGTACAGAGTGGCGTCATTGTCACCGTGGGGAGCAGCGTGGATGTGAACTTCGCGCTCCGAGTCGGGGAGATCACCGAGACGGTCGAGGTGACGGCGGCCATCGGCGTCGAGACGACCCGGCCAGAGCCCGGCGCCCTGGTCAATACGACGGCCATTCGCGATCTTCCCATCAATGGGCGACGGTTCCAGGATTTCGTGACGCTGACGCCGACGGTACAAGTGGAACCTCAACGAAATCAACTCTCCATCGCTGGTCAGCGGGGCATCAATGCCAACATCTCCATCGATGGTGCCGATTATAACGAGCCGTTCTTTGGGGGCATCCGGGGTGGCGAGCGATCCAATAATGCCTTCACCATTCCTCAAGAAGCGATCGCCGAATTCCAGGTGGTCACCACTGGATACTCGGCCGAGTTCGGTCGATCGACGGGTGGCATTGTCAACGCCATCACCAAATCGGGCACCAACGAATTTCACGGGAGCGCCTTCTATTTGCTGCGTCACAAGGAATTGACCGCCGAGGATGCCTTTGGGCAGGTGTCGCTGGGAACGCAGCAACAGTTCGGTGGTTCGCTCGGTGGACCGGTGATTCGAGACAAGATGTTCTTCTTCGGCGCCATCGAGCGCCAGGATTTCACCACACCGCGACAGGTCTTCTTCAGTCGCTTGGTGGGCATCACGCCGACGCCGGAGACGCAGGAAGCATTCGATTTTTATAAGTCGCTGGAAGAGCCCTTCGATCAGACCAATGATGCGACCTCTTTTCTCATCCGAACCGATAATCAATTCGGCCTTCGTCACCGGTTGGCCGTTCGCTACAATTTCAGCGACAACAACGCCGAGAACGCCAATGCGACGGGCGATGCCATCACGCCGCTGACCCGACGGGCGCTCTCGACCAACGGCACGGAGAAAGATCGGACGCACACGGTGGTGGGGCAATTCACCTCCACGTTGAGTCCCACGGTGATCAACGAGCTGCGATTGCAATATTCGCGCGAGGAGCGACCGCGTCCGGCCAATTCGTTCACCCCGCATGTGGGGACGACGATTGGTGAGTTCGGAACGCGATCGTTCTTGCCCACCACGTTGACCGACTGGCGCTTCCAGGCCGCCGAGGCGCTCACCTGGAATCCGGGCCGACACAGTTTCAAGTTCGGGTTCGAATGGAATCACGTGTTCGTCGATCAGTTGTTCGGCTTCAATCAGACGGGAAATTTCTTCGTCTCCGGGTCGGATGTGAATGAGGTCCTGGAGCTCCTCTCGGTGGGAGGGCCGACGCCTCATCGATTCGATAGTCGCCGCGTCTCTTACTTCCGACAGATTGGTAATCTGACGCTCACCGCGGATATGGACGAAGTGGCATTTTACGGTCAAGATAGCTGGCGGTTGAGCAACACGTTCACCCTCACCTATGGCCTGCGCTGGGAGGGCGCCTTCAATCCCGAACCGGAGGCCAACAATACCGATCTCATCAATCGCGTGCGCGGCTTTCCCTTTCCGCTCGGTCGGGTAGATCCCACGTTCATTCCCGATAATACCGATCAGGTGATGCCGCGGGTTGGATTCGCCTGGGATCCGACGGGCAGTGGTCGAACGGTGATCCGGGCTCACGGGGGCGTCTATTACGCGCGCACGCCGCTCCTGCTGTTTGCCGCGCCATTGAATAATTTCCGCCTCCCACCCGGGGATCTCTCCATTCGCCTTCCGCTGTCGGTACCCGCCGGAGACTCTCGGGACACGGTCTACGAGCAACTGCTGGCCATTGGGATCGATCTGGATCAATTTTCGCTCGGCGATCTGCCGCTCATTTCGGCCGAGGAGGTCCAGCGCGTCGCCGAGGCGCTCGGCGTCAGCGTCGATCCTTTCGCCGGTGCGCGCGTCATCACCTGGGCCGATAATTTTGAGAATCCGCGATCGGTCCAGTGGGGCATTGGCGTCGAGCACGAATTGGTGCGCGGCCTCACGGCCGGCGTTCGGTTCGACTACATCAACACCGTTCATCTGGAGCGCAATCGCGACTACAACCTGCCGGAACCGATCATTCGCCCGGACGATCTCAGTCAACGTCCGTTCTTCGGCTTACGCTCGGGCGGTCGGCGCCCCGTATCCACATTGGATCGCGTGACGCTCCGCGAGTCGTCGGCGCGCTCGCTGTATCGCGCGTTCACGTTCCGCGTCAACTATCTCCACACGCGCATCCAGTTCAATGCTTACTACACGCTGAGTTGGAACTACTCCGATGACGATAACGAGCGCAGTGCCGGTGGATTGAGTTACGAAAACGGATTCGATTTGCGACCCGAATACGGTTTTTCGCGACTCGATGCCCGGCATCTGTTCGTCTTCAGCACGGTCGTTCCTCTGCCACTGGGGTTCGAAATCTCGGCGCTCGGCCGGGTCCGCTCGGCGCGGCCGCTCGATCCCATCGTGGGCTTCGACGCCAACGAGGATCGAGGAGGGACCGATCGTCCATTCCAGGCTCCCGGCGTTCCTTTCCGGCGAAACTCGTTCCGCGATCGGGCGACCACCGATATCGATCTGCGCGTCCTGAAAGGATTCACCCTCTGGAATGAGAACGCCAAGTTGCAGCTCTCGTTCGAGTTCTTCAACCTGTTCGATCTGGACAACGTGACCTTCGGACGCACGGCACAGATCTATGGACTGGGCGTCGATCCGGCGACGGGCAACACGCTCCCGCCCGCTGAGACGTTCCGGCGGTTGCGCCTGGCTGATGGAAGCTTCGACAAGAGCAACATCCCCGGTTCGCCTTTTCAAGCGCAGGTGGGCTTGAGGCTCGTCTTCTGAACACGTCGCCCGATGGAGATCGCCGGCCTCGATGCGAGCCGATTGGCCGGCGATCTTCGTTCACTCCGCGGGATGGGCGCAGGACTTTCCATTTTTCTGGAAACTCATCCAAAAAAATGGAAGTCGATCTTCGACCCGTTTTTCTCGCTGGACCTCTTGTGGTTTTCCATCAACGACTTACGTGCCTCCACTGTGAGACGATTTCTCTGGCACAAAATTTGCACCCCCTGGATGGGGTGAGGGGGAAGCGGACATCCCACTGCTTCGGTCAACGGGTCATGAGAGCCAACAGATGGACAACTCCGTGGGGATGCTGGGGGATACATTTTTTAAATGACAACGACGAAGGAACTATGTTAGAATCAGCCAGCCGCGAATCGAAGAAAACGTAATAGTGAACACTTTACTTTTGGAGGGAAATGATGCGAGGCACATTCGTTTTTCTCATGCTCCCCGTCTTGATCGTGGGAGCCCTCTGTTTCGCACCGTCGATGGCGATGGCCCAGACGTCCGGGGGGCGGATCATTGGTACGGTGACCGATCCTTCGGGGGCCGTCATTCCCGGGGCCACGGTGACGGCGACGCGCGAACAAGCGGCGACCATCGTCACCCAAACCAATGAAGCGGGGCGGTATACGTTTACCGGTCTCACGCCGGGGGTGTATACGCTCACTGTGGAAGCGCCCAACTTCAAGAAAGCGGTGCTCGCCGACATCATCGTGGAGGTCGGTGGCGTGGTCACTCGCGATGTCACCCTGGAGCCGGGCGAGATCACCGAAGAGGTGGTCGTCACGGCGTCAGAGCAGCCGGTCGTGGAGGTGGGCAAGGGACCGTCGATCGGCGATGTCGTCGATGCCCGGCGAGTGCTGGATCTGCCGCTGAACGGTCGCAATCCCATGGACTTGATTCAGCTCCAGGCGGGCGTCGTCGGCGGGAACGTGTCGGGCAATCGCACGACGTCGAACAACATTCGCGTCGATGGTGTGCAGGCTCAGGATAATTTCATTCAGGAGGACATCAGTACCACATTTATCTCGCCTTCGGTGGACGATGTGGCCGAATTCCGCGTGACGACGTCACCGGTCGATGCCGAATATGGACGAGGCGGCGGCGCGCAGGTGGACGTGGTGACGCGATCGGGGTCCAACGATATTCATGGCAGTGTCTTCTACTTCCATCGGAATACGGCGCTCAACGCCAATGAATTCTTCAACAATCGCGTTGGTCAGCCGCGGGAGACGTTGTTGCGCCATCAATTCGGATTCCGGGTTGGAGGTCCGATCATCAAAGATCGAACGTTTTATTTCGGTCTTTACGAAGGCGAGCGCATGAGCACCGGCGATACGGTGACCCGGACTGTATTGACCGAGCCGGCGCGACGAGGCATCTTCCGCTATTTCCCCAACTTCGCTAATGGGAATATCACCGCGGGAACGCCCACCGTGGATAGTCAGGGCAATCCCGTGCCGCCACCGGGGATGACGCTGGATGATTTGCAGCGACTGGATCTGTTTTCGCTCGATCCGCGTCGTTCCACGCCCGATCAGAGCGGCCTCATGCGGCTGTTACTGGACGGGACGCCACTGCCTAACGATTTCACCGTCGGCGATGGACTGAACACAGCTGGCTTCACGTTCTTCGCTCCGGTCAATCGCGTGCGAGATCGATTCACCATTCGCCTCGACCATGCGCTCAACGATGAACATCGCATCTTTGGCGTCTACCGGTTCGATGATGATGCCTTTCCTGGTTTCGCCGCCGGGTTCCAGCGATTTCCCGGATTAGG
>RFHM01000159.1 GCA_003696865.1 Acidobacteriota bacterium
CTTATAGCGCGCCGCCAGCAACAGCAGGGATCGCGAGGTGATGAGCTCCAGTCCAGGATATCTTTTGGTTGCCAGAGCCCGCCGGGCCAGGGGTCGGGGAAATTCGTTCGACGTTGATGAGGATCGGGGAATCCGGCTCGGTGACCCTGGAGTTCATCCCACCGAATGACCACCGGTGACATCAATCGAGCGCTGGCTGCTTCGGTGAGGAGACCCACGGCATTATGATAGTAAGGGGCCGTTCGGAATCCCCCATGCCACCAGGTCGTGTACTGAGCGCGGGTCAACACGCCTTTGAATCCCGCCGCTGTCAGGGCGAGTCCCATATGGCTCCCTATCCGAGCGATCTCCTGCAAAATGAGAGGATCAATATTGGGGTTGGGCGGATCGTAAAACGGGGGAACGAACATCCGCGCTCCATTCCGTCCCATCTGGTGGATATCGTAAACGATCTCGGGAAACCATTCCCGGTAGAAGAGCTTGGTGACGGCCTGGGTTTCCACTTGGGTCAGCATGAACCAGTCACGATTATTATCATGTCCAGCATAGGGATGATAGAGCTCCGGCGGGGCCGTTCCCTCAAATGGCGTCCCCAGTGTCTTCTCGTACCAACTGGCGACCAGATCGATCCCATCGGGGTTCACGCTGGGGAAAAGAAGGATGACGGTATTGTCCAGGATCTCCTTCACCTCGGCAGAATCATCACTGGCCAATTCATAGGCGAGTTCCATGGACATTTGCGAAGCGACGATTTCCGTAGAATGAATGGAGCAGTTGATGGCCACCACGACTTTCCCCTCTTCGATGAGTTGACGAGCTTCACGCTCATCGACGATGAGCCGGGGATCGGCCAGCAACCGCTGAATCTCTCGTATGCGGTCCAGCTTCCTCAGGTTGGCTTCCGAAGTGATAACTGCTACAATCAGTGGCCTTTTGAGCGTGGATTGGCCGAATTCCTGGAGTTGGACCCGAGGCGAAGCGGCGGCGAGCTGGCGGAAGTAACGCGTGATGGCCTCCCAGTTGGCCAGATGCCGTTCCTGCCCGGGCTCAAATCCGAGCACCGACTTTGGAGATGGAACTAGTCCTTGGCCGGCTATCGGCCAGGCCACGAAAGAGAGGCAACAGATGAGGAGTGCTCGTTGGACTGCGCCTTTCATCTCATCGCTCCTGGGTCAAATTGATCATGGAGGCTAACTCTATATCAAATCGAGATGCCATGACAAGAGGCTCCTTCCCCGCCATGCTTCGGGGCAGCCTCCTCATTCTGTTCTGGGGGAGTCTAATCCTTTTCGTTGGACCCATTCTGTTGCTCCTTTTCGCCCTCACGCGGCGACTGAACGTCATTTATGCCCCCGTCCGCCTCGCTTGCCGTGTCGGCTTGAAGATGACGGGGGTGAGACTGGAATGCCGGGGTTCAGAGAATATCCGACCCGATCAACACTATATTTTCGTCGCCAACCATCAGAGCTGGCTCGATATCCCCGCCATGCTCCTCTGTCTGGGTCGGAATTTCGCTTTCCTGGCCAAGAAAGAACTGCTCAAGGTCCCTATCCTCAACATCGGTTTGCGATGGACGGGTTCCGTTCCCATAGATCGGGGCGATCGAGAACGAGCCATTGAGAGCACTCAACGGGCTGCCCAGCGCGTCCGCGCCGGGCGGAGTTTCATCGTCTACCCCGAAGGTACGCGCACCCCCGATGGGCAGATGCGTCCGTTCAAAAAAGGGGCTTTTTATATGGCGCTCGAGTCACAAACGCCCATCGTACCGGTCACCATTGCCGGATCCTATGAGATCATGCCCAAGGGACAGATTGGCGTTTGGCCAGGAACGATTCGGGTCATCGTGCATCCCCCTCTGGATGCCTCGACCTATGGAGTGAAGAGGCTCGATGAGCTCATCGAGTCGGTCTGGCACACGATTCACGAGGCCCTCCTCGAATGCCCCCACCAACGCTGAAGAAGGAAAATTTCACAGTACGTTATTGACATCAAAGCGCTTTTCCCGTATGCTGTGGGCCGTGATTGTTTTTGCGTGGACCAGC
The DNA here is from genome assembly GCA_003696865.1 of Acidobacteriota bacterium. Taxonomy (GTDB): domain Bacteria; phylum Acidobacteriota; class Blastocatellia; order HR10; family J050; genus J050. The sequence continues at coordinate 2,043 of RFHM01000159.1, forward strand.
CGACTCGACGGGGAGCGACGTGATCTTGCTCCCAGAGAGGCGACACGGTGACGGGACTGATGCCGCCACGCTGGACCACACAAAGACAATGAGATTTTTATCAGTAGGAGTCAGTGCATGAACGAAACAGGAAGAGTCAAGTGGTTCAGTGAACGGAAGGGCTATGGGTTCATTGAACGAAGCAATGGTGAAGATGTGTTTGTTCATTTTTCTGCCATTCAGGCGGAGGGATTCCGTACGCTCTCAGAGGGAGATCTCGTTCAGTTCGAGCTGGTTGAAACCCCGAGAGGATTACAGGCGGCCAATGTCGTTAAGATAGAATAAGATCAAAGCCAACGACACGAAGAGAGAACCTGAATCACTCGGGCCATGACCCCATCCAACTGAATGCCGAACGCTTTCCTGCATGTTGAGGAGCGGGTTTTCCCCGCCGGGGAGGCGTGCCTTTCCTCGGCTGTGATTGGTTCCGGGGTCGGGATGATCACGCTCGTCACCTGCCGAAGCCCATCCAGGAAGCTTTCAGATCCGGGGGCATTCGTCCCTGCGGAACTGCCGTGGGATCCCCCCAGGGACCATCTTTATCTTCTGGATGGGCTCTGGCACCCTTCGAAAGAATCGTGCCTGCTGGAGGTCTGGGCAACGAGGCCAGGCGCCCATCTTGGTCGATGATGGACTGCAGTCCTACTGGACCCATCGTTCATCCACGTTTCTTGAGCAACACCTTGTCCTGATAGGTGAGAACGACCTGATCATTTTGATTGAGGACCTCGGTTCGGAAGCCGATGATCCCGCTCCGCTCGTCTTTATCATCTTTTGACTCCACCCGTTTCCTCACCCTGATGGTGTCGCCAATGAAGACGGGATGAACGAATCTCAATCGATCGACGCCATAGAACGCAATGAGCGCGTCGTCGATCAACCCCAACCGGACCGTTAACCCGGTGGAAATACTGAAAGTCAGCGCCCCATGAGCAATCCGGCGCCCAAATGCCCCTTTCCTGGCAAATTCGCTGTTGACATGGAGCTCGCTCCAATCGCCGGTGAGGCCGGCGAAATTGACGATGTCCGCCTCGGTCACCGTTCTCCCCGGCGATTGGAATTCGTCTCCAAGGTTGAAATCCTCAAAATACTTACTCATCGGCACTCCTCACTCCCTTCCCGTTTATGAGTCCTCTCCCCAGAGCCGTTCTCCCGTGCTCAGTCGCCGATCACTCGGAAATGGAGGATATCGGTCATCGCCCCCTCTCTCTCATCTTGGGGCTTAAAAACAGCCTCTACGCGTAACCCGATGCGCAACTTGTGAACGTCGATTTCGTCGAGAAAATGGGGCAACCCATTGTCGCACCCATCCAACTGCACAATGGCATAGCCGTAGGGCACGGGGCGCTGGACGCCGGTGAACGGATCGATGAATGGGAAGTTGATGACAGAGAACGTCTTCAGCGTTCCGCGAGGACCAACCTCGACGAATTCCTCCATCTCGGCGAAGCAGTTGCCGCAAACTACCCTCGGCGGCACGAGCACTGTCCCACAATGGGTGCAGCGAGAGGCGAGAATCCTGGCCTCATCTCTGAGGGTCGTGAGGAACCGACTCATGTAGCGACCCGCCGAATACCGGTATGGAAGCTCAGTGTGGAGCGTGATGTAAAGATAGTCCTTCTCTTTTTCTCGCCTCATGATGCTCTCCCCAAGATGAAGACCTCGCTCCAGTACGATCCGCCGAATCCAGTAGCCAGAGCTGTGCGCACACCTTCGACTTGTCTGGCACCCGCCTTGCCCTGAATCTGGAGGGCGGCTTCGGCCACCCGAATCAGAGCCGTGGCGCCAATGGGATTGGTCGATATCACCCCTCCCGAGGGATTGACCGGGATATCGCCTTCCATGGTGATGGCTCCTGTGTCGATCATCTTCCCTCCTTCCCCCGGGCCACAAATGTGCAAGCTTTCGATCCAGGACAAAAGAGCAAAACTCGCCGGATCGTACAATTCAATGACATCCAATTCCCGGCGGGGATGGGTTATGCCGGCCAATCGGTAAGCTTCGATGGCCGCCGATTCCAAGGTACTCTTTCGCCAATCCACATCTCCAATATAAGGATGATTATGTCGACAGACGGCGGCCTTGACCCAGGCGGGGGGATTGGCGCTCTTCCGGGCCACGTCCTCGCTGGCGAAGATGACGGCACACGCTCCATCGGAGGTCGGACACATGTCCAGGTAATGGATGGGGTAGGCGATCATGGGAGAATTGAGCACTTGCTCGACGGTGAGATCTAACTTGAGATGGGCGTGAGGATTCCTCTGAGCGTTTTTCCGGGCCATCACCGCCGCCTTGGCCACCTGTTCTTGGGTGATCCCATAGCTCGTCATGTAGAGATTCGCCTCGATGGCCAGTCCCCCCACCGCTCCGGCTAAAGTCAGTCGTTCCACGATGGGGTCGAAGGCGGTGATGATGCCCGTCGTCGTGTCACTCTCGGACAGTTTCTCCCACCCAATGGCCAAGACTCGATCAAACAACCCCGAAGCACAGTGATAGTAAGCACAGGCGGCCACGGACGCCCCCGTGGTTCCACCGGTGGCGATTTTCATCGCCGGTTTCATGACCGCGCCAGAACCCTCCGAAGCCCACATATCGGAGAGGTTGATTCCCTCGAAGTGCTCCATATTGCCGATGACCACGGCATCGATGTCATCGATGGTGAGCTCGGCATCAACCAATGCCCGATCCACTGCCTCTTTGATCAACTCCGGGATGTTCACATCGGCGCGACGAGAAGTATGATCCGTTTGTCCACTACCGATGATGGCCACTCTTTTGGGCATGATCTCGTCCCCTGCTCTCCGTCCCTCGTTCTCACTTCTCGTTGGACAAAATCCACACGCAATGCATGTGCCCGCAATACCCAAAGCTGCCATGCGCCAATGCGGTCTTCGCTCCGGGAATTTGATGCTCGCCCGCTTCGCCTCTCAGTTGCAGGGCGGCTTCGGCGACGCGCACCAGTCCGGCGACGATGACGGCATGGGCGGCGAGAACCCCACCAGAAGGGTTCACCGGAAGAGTCCCATCCATAGTGCTCACTCCCGATCTGATGAGCTCCGCCCCCTCTCCTCTGGGGCAGAAGCCCAGGATCTCCGTCCACATGAGTTCCTGATAGGCGAAGGCGTCGTACACCTCGGCGACATCAATCTCTCTTCGAGGATCATCGATGCCGGCCATGGTGTAAGCTCGCCTGGCGGCGACGGCCAGAGCGTCGGACTCGGCCAGATCCCGGTCGCCGAGATAATAGCTATCCTGACAGTGGCCGACGCCTTTCAACCAAACGGGTTTATCGGTAAATCGATCGACGATATCCTCTCGGGCCAGCAAGAGAGCGCAGGCTCCATCGGAAATGGGAGACGCTTCCAGCTTCTTGATGGGCTCGGCCAAATAGCCCGATTGCATGACCTCCTCGACGGTGAACTCGCCGGCGACCTGGGCATAAGGATTCTTCCGGGCGTTGCCCAGATTCTTCACCGAAACGAGGGCCACATCCTCCTCGGAAACGCCGTATTTCTCCATATAGCGACGGGCCTGAAGTGCCGAAGTCGAAAGGCCGTCGATGCCCAATTGGCGCTGATAGATTGGATCGAAGGCGGCGTTGGCAATCAGATTGGGAACCCCTTCGGAACCTTTGCTATGGGCCACCACGAGCGTCGTCTTATACTGCCCGGAGAGAATGCGCATCATCCCGTACAGGACGGCCAACGTGCCATCGGATGAAACCTTGGATTCCGATTTCATGTAAGCTCCGACGACATCCTGGATGGCCATATTGGAGATCGTCCGTCCATCCCAGAAATCCGACGAAGCGGAGACGATATTATCGACATCGTCGTGAGTTGCTCCCGTCGTCCGGAACAACTCCGAGACGACTTCGTGCACGAGCTCGGCGTAGTTTTGTGCCCGCTTCTCAGATTGGAATCGGGTTTGGGCAACACCAACAATGGCAACCTGTCCGCTCATCACCGTTCATTCTCAATCGACGGATACCGGCTTGAAGTACCGAATGTCCAGGATACGGCCTTTCGGCTCATCGGCGAAAACCGGTTCCACCCTCATTCCCGTCCGGACCTCTGAGGGTTCGACTTCGCCGAGCAGATGAATGAGGGCCGTATCGGCACCGTCGAGCCGAATGAGAGCAACCGCGAAAGGGGGTTCCATTGGTTGAATCCGAGGTTCGGAATAATGGACGATGGTGAAACTCGTGACCACCCCGGCCGGTCCCACCTCAACCCATTCGGTGGTGTCTTGAAAACACCGACTACAGCTCTTCCTCGCCGGGACGAGCACCCGCTCGCAGCGCGGGCATCGAGTTCCCATGATCCTCCGGCGGTCGGCGATCTCGCGATAGAACCGCGTAGCATGCGCCCCCGCCGCCCACGAATAAGGAATGCGCAGCGCTGTACGCCGAACGATGATCTCTTCGCTCACCCTTCGCCTCCGAGAAACCGGGTTGGGACGCGACCGGCACAAGCGATGAGTTCTTTCGCCGCTCGCGTGTACCGGATGAGTTCCCCAAGGTTCCCCTTGACCTTCATCTGCCCCATCATCATCGCCGTGACCGGATCGAGTTGGCCGGTGATAAGCTGCTTCCACCGGTCGTATGTCGCTGTGATGACGAACCGAGCGCTCTCCCCTTTTTCAGCATCGACGAGTTGCGCGTCGCGACACTGGCCATGATACAGGTCCAGCCAGATGTAGCCATCCTCGGACAACCCGATATCGGGATTCGCCTGGACACGAAAGCAGACATCTCCCGCCTCCCAATCGGCCGCCGATTGCTGGTACTCCTCACTGGCATTGATTTGCTCTTTGAAAGCGGCAACCCACTCCTCGCTGGGAAAAACGTAACTCATCATTCCCTCCCTTCGCCCGGACAGGTGGTCAGACTGTCCGGGCCTCTGCTCGTTTCATCGACGTTTCGGCCTCGACCTGCGACCGCAATAGGGCGGCCATTATAGCACACCATCGACTGAATGAATAGTCATTCAATCCCAGGTCAACGCGCGTTCACCCCAGGCACGGACCGAACGGGAGACTTCCCTCCTCATGCCGATTTGAATAGTTCCCGGGCCATGATCACGCGCTGAATCTCCGAGGTCCCCTCGTAAATCTGGAAGACTTTGGCATCGCGCATCAGTTTTTCCACCGGATAGTCCTTCATGTAGCCATATCCTCCGAACACCTGCACGGCTTCCGTGGTCACTTTCATCACGGTGTCGGCGGCAAAGCACTTGGCAAAGGACGCCTCCAAGGTATTCCGCTTGCCCTGATCGGCGAGCCAGGCCGCATGCCAGGTGAGATGCCGCGCCGCGGCAATCTCCATGGCCATTTGAGCAATCTTGAACCCGATAGCTTGATGCGCGGCGAGGGGAAGACCGAACGTCGTTCGCTCTTTGGCATACTCTATGGCCACCTCCATGGCTCGTCGAGCGACGCCCACAGCGGCGGCGGCGACACCGGGACGGGACCGGTCGAACACTTGCATAGCGATCTTGAATCCGTCTCCCTCCCCTCCGAGGAGATTCGATTTGGGCACCTTGACGTCCTCCAGAATGAGTTGCGCTGTGTCGGACGCTCGTTGGCCCATTTTGTCGTCTTTTCGACCGGGCGTGACGCCAGACCATTCTCGCTCCACGATGAACGCGCTCATCCCCCGATGTCGCTTGGTCTTATCAGTGTAAGCGAAAACGACGTAAAAATTGGCCACCGAAGCATTGGTGATGAAGTTCTTCGTTCCCGTCAAAATATACTCGTCGCCCACCCGCCGGGCCACGGTTTGAATACCCACCACATCCGATCCCGCTGCCGGCTCGGTGAGCGCATAAGCCGCCATCTGGCGCTCGGCAGTGAGCCGCCCCAGATAGTGACGCTTTTGCTCTTCACTCCCGGCGATGATGATGGGCAATGCGGCCAGCGCGTTGAGTCCGATGGAGGCATTGATTCCGGCACACCCCCAGGCGAGTTCCTCGGCGACCAGACACTCATCGAGTAATCCGAGGCCCGCTCCGCCATAGGCTTCCGGGATATTCAGATTCATGAGGCCCACGTCGTATGCCTTTTCGATAATCGGCCAAGGGAATGTGGCCGACCGATCATATTCGGCGGCCACGGGCACGATCTCTTGCTCGGCGAATTCATGGGCGAGTTTTCTGATCGCCTGTTGCTCATCGGTCAAATTGAAATCGATCATAGGTCCTCCTCAGTGCACACGGCGTTCGCGCCCCCGCCAATACTCCTCCTTGAGCTCTCTCTTGAGAATCTTCCCCGTCCCGCCCTTGGGGAGGCTGGGGCGGAATTCGATCGACTTGGGAACTTTGAAGTGGGCGAGTCGAGCGCGGCAATATTCGATGAGGTCGCGCTCGTTCAACTGATGGCCTGGTTTGACGACGACCAGAGCCTTGGGTACTTCCCCCCACCGCTCATCGGGAACCGGTATCACGGCACATTCGAACACGGCGGGATGGGAGGCGATGACCTTCTCAACCTCGATTGAAGAGATATTCTCGCCACCACTAATGATGATATCCTTCTTTCGATCCACGATGAGCACATAGCGTTCCTCATCGATAGTGGCCATATCGCCGGTATAGAACCATCCATTCTTGATGACCTTAGCCGTCTCTTCGGGCCGACGCCAATAGCCCTTCATGACCGTTCCCGAACGCACAATGATCTCCCCCATATGGCGACCATCCGGGGGGACGTCGCGTCCATGGTCATCCACGACCCGCAATTCCACGCCGGGAATGGGGAGTCCGGTCATCGCCTTCCGTCGAAGCTGCTCCTCGGGAGGAAGGTGCCGCAATGTGCTCTTCAAAACGGACAGGGTCAACACCGGCGAGGTTTCCGTGAGCCCATACCCGGCAAATGCCTCGCAATCGAATCGCTCTTCGAGGGCCTTCACCATTTCTATCGTCGGGGCAGCCCCTCCGAGATTGATGCTCACCACGCTGCTCCGGTCGTACTTCTCCAGATCGGGAAAGTTCAACAGAGCATTGGCCATCGTGGGAACGAGCGAGAACCGCGTCACTCGCTCGCGTTCGATCAACCGAAGCACGGTGGCGGGATCAAATCGCCTCAACATCACATGCCTCCCCCCCACACAGGTGACCGTCTGCGGCGTTCCCCATCCGTTGACGTGAAACAGTGGAATGGTGTGGAGCTGAATGATCTCAGGCTCGTTCTCTTTGGCCGGGTAGGCGGCCAGTACGCTCAAGGTATGGAGGTAGATATTCCGATGGGTGAGCATCACGCCTTTGGGTTCACCGGTCGTCCCACTGGTATAGAACAGCTCAGCCACATCATTTTCGTCGATGTCATGTGACGGGGGGTCTCCGGATGCACCGGCCAATAAATCCTCATAGGATGCATCGAACAACCACTCTCCCCCCCGACAGTCATCCAGAGGAATGAACCGCTTCACCGACCTCAACTGTGAACGAAACTGGTCGACGAGTTCGACGAACTCCGGATCGAGAAAGAGTACCGAGGCCTCGGCATCGTTGAGAATGAACGCCAGTTCTCGCGGTGAGAGGCGGATATTGAGCGGTTGAAGGATGGCTCCCATCTGGACCACGCCATAATAAGCCTCCAGTAGCCGATGACAGTTATGGCTGAGAAACGCGACGCGATCGCCAGGCCGAACGCCCAACTGAACCAGCGCTATGGAAAGGCGATCGATGCGTTCGGCGAATTGTCGATAGGTGAATCTCCGGTCACCGCAGACGACGCCGAGTTTATTTCCAAAGAGTTCGGCCGCCCGACGCTTGAATAGAAGCGGAGTCAGTTGGGCTTGCTTCATGGTACCTCACACCGGCTCACCCGGATTCGAGAGCGACAAATTTACTTCTCGGAGTCGTGGGGAGTCAAGAAGGAATCCCCCAGAGCAAAAGGTTCGTCGATAGGAGAGCAATCACTGCGGGAACAATGCGTGCGCGCACCATGATGGCATCACTTCTCGCTCCCCTTATACGGTCCAAAATCGCACTTGACAGAGATCCGTTCATGGGTCCATAAAAGCAGGAGAACGGCGAAATTCATGAACATGAGACACTCAGTGACACAACCGGTGAACGGAGCGGGCGTGAAAAGGGTCGGCGGTTTCTCGCCAGCGATGTGGACGGCATGCTCACTCATTGGTTGTTCCTTCCTCCTTTCGCTGAGCTGCGCATCGGGGAGAACCCAAGATCCTCATCAGTTCGTCATTTGGGCGTTCGCCAGTCGAGCCGAGCACTGGCGAGCCGATAACGCTTACGATGCCTGGGCGGCTTTAATGAGAGAGGCTCCCACTGGAGAACTCCAACGGATGTCGATCTCCGCAGTGAACGACCCGGCTTCGCTCTCCTGGGGAGATTACAAGAAAAAATTCGTTATGGCCGCAGAAGCGGGAATGGGACCCGATATCATCCTCTCCGGGCACGAAGACATCGCTATTTGGGCGCAGGCTGGGTATATCGTCCCCTTGGCTGACAGCGTTGATCAGCTCATCGCTCACCACCCCGAATTCGAGGCCGTCCTCGATCGCCTATGGACAGCGTGCACCTGGCGAGGTAAAGTGTGGGCCGTCCCACAGGACGTCGAATGCCGCCCGCTGTATTTCAGTAAGACGAAACTGAGAGAGTTGGGCTGGTCGGACGAAGAGATCGATGAGCTACCCGATAGAATCAAATCCGGCGAATTCACTCTAGACGATATGCTCGCCACGGCCGAGGAAGCCGTCCGGCGGGGCATCGTCGCTCCCGGTCATGGATACTGGCACCGTCCCCTCATCGGTGGAGATTTCCTGCAATTCTACGTCGCCTATGGGGGCAAGCTCTATGATCCCGAGACGGATAAGCTGGTCATCACCAAATGGGCGTTGATCCGCTGGTACGAGTTCCAGAGGCGTTGCGTGACAACCGGTGTGACTCCCGTCGACCTCCTCGGAACGGCATGGAGAATATGGCATGACACCGTAGCCCACAATCGTGTTCTATTTTGGAATGGTGGCTCCTGGCATTATGCTGACTGGGCTGAGAATTACCTGAGCGATGCCGGTGGAGCGAAGTTCCTCAAAGAGCACGTGGGATATGCGCTGATCCCCTCCGGAATCCGAGGAAAGCCAGGAGGAACGCTCTCGCATCCCGTCGTTTACATGATCACCTCGACGAACGCTTCGGGTAAGACGCATCAACGCCTCAGTCTCCGCCTCCTGGCCCAGATGACGACGGCCGCGCTGAATGATCGCCACGCCTTGGAAAGCACGCATCTTGGCATTCTGAAATCTCAGAGCTATCGGCTGCCAGCGCCATCTCATCCGAGTTTCCAGATACTCGAACAACGGCGCGACTTTCTCCTCGACATCTCTTACATGCTTCGATGGAACTATTTCTTGCCGAACCATGCTCTTTATCCGCTCTATTTTGATATCCTGTGGGAAAATATGGTGATGGTTCAAACGGGAAAGACGACGCCGGAAGAGGCGGCCCGCGCGGCCATTGGCGAGCTTCGGGCGGAACTTGGAGAGGAGTTGATCGTCGAATGAGGGCGCATTCAATGGCATGGACTGACAAGAACGCCGGCCGCTCTGGTTGATCACTTCCTGCGGTGAGCTTCTCCTATGCGGGGCGATTTGAGAAAAACGAACACGCGTTCTGGCAGAGGCGATCGTTGGAACGCCATTGGCTTTCTCTTCCCCAGTCTCCTCCTGGTGATATTATTCTTCTTCCTCCCGGTGATCATCACCTTCTTCCTCTCGGCAACGAACATGAGCTCGAGCACGGGATTCCGCAATTGGCAATGGGTGGGGCTGGCCAACTACACCAAGATTCTGAACAGCCCGAGAGCTCTGAGCCGCCTTTGGCTCACTCTTCAATATGTGGCTCTGACGCTCGTTTTTTTCAATGTGGGGATGGGCCTCCTCCTGGCCATTTTGACGACGCGCATTCCAGCAAGGATGGGAACCCTGTTTCGCGTCGTATGGCTCCTCCCCAGAGTGACTCCCATCGTCGTTTACGTGATGATGTGGATCTTTCTCGCCGCCGACGCCCCCTATGGCGTGATTAATCAACTTCTTCTCGAACCGCTCGGTGTTGCTCCTCGATATTGGATTGCTGCCCATCCCCTGCTGGCCATCGTGTTGGTCAACGGCTATATCGGCGCTTCCTTTGGGATGATCATCTTCACGTCAGCTATCCAATCTATACCTCCCGATCTCTTCTGGGCGGCGGTGGTCGATGGAGCCAGTTGGTGGAAGCAGATTCGTTATGTCGTTCTCCCCCTGCTCCGGTGGCCACTTCTCTTTGTCACGGTTTACCAGACGCTGTCGCTGCTGATGTCTTTCGAACAAATCCTCATTCTCACCGACGGCGCCTACAATACCGAAGTGTGGGCTCTGTGGGCCTATCATCGTGCGCTGAACAATTATTGGGGTCATTTCCAGTGGGGATTTGGCGCGGCCTTAGCGGCCATTCTCGTCCTCATAGGGATTATGCTCTCGGCGCTCTATCTTCGATTCTTTCGCCTTAACACATTGATACAGCGACCTCAAATCGAATCACCATGAGGGGGGACACATGGAGAGATTGTCAGACTGGATGACGCGAATCTTCCTGATGCTCATTCTCATCATCGTCACCCTTCCCATCGTTCTCGGATATGCGTGGTTACTGATCTCCACATTCTCACGGAGAACGTTTGGCCTCATACCAGTGAACGCGCGGGGGGCATTCGGGGGATTCACGCTTCAGAACTGGTCCTTCCTCAAAGATCCTCTCATCTGGCAGGTGACCCTCAATACGCTCATCTTTGCGCTGGGGATCACGGTGGGAGTGATTGTCCTCTCTGCGTCGGCTGGATATGCTCTCTCTCGAATGAACTTCCCCGGACGACGGTTTACGCTCACTCTCACTCTGCTCCTGCATGCTTTTCCCAGCATCACGCTCCTTCTGGCCATTTACTTCGTGCTCCGGTGGATCTCAGCCCTGCCCGTCATCGGTGGGCTCTTCGGGTATAACACTCTGGGAGGAGTGACACTGGTCAGCATAGCCATGCAGCTCCCCCTGGGTATATGGTTGATGAAGGGTTTCTTCGACCACGTCCCTTGGGATATGGAACGCGCGGCGCTCATCGATGGGTGCTCCCGCTTCCAGGCCTGGTGGAAGGTCGTCATGCCCCAAATACGGCCAGGGGTCTTTGCCCTGGCCATTTTCTCTTTCATCCAAGGATGGGGATATTACTCGTTCTTGATTCCCTATTCCTTCATGATCGATCAAACCCGAGGTACGATCTCGACGTATCTCAACAACATGATCTCCACCACATCGCCAGTGAATTATGGCCAAGTCGCCGCAGTCGGCCTTTTTCAACTCATTCCCGTATTGCTTTTTTTCCTGTTGGCACAAAAATATCTCCTGAGAATTTTCAGCGGTGGGATGAAAGGCACCGCATGAATGTCGATCGATGAGGGTGAGGTTGAATAACATCTCTAAGGAGTTCGATGGTACTGCAGTGGTGAAGAACCTCTGTCTCTCTATCGAGGATGGAGAGTTCATGGCCCTCCTCGGCCCATCCGGTTGTGGAAAGACGACTACGCTCTTGATGATTGCCGGCATCTATAGCCCCAGCGCGGGGACGATCGAATTCGATGGAAGGATCGTCAATCGTCTCCCGGCCAAGGATCGTCACGTGGGCATGGTGTTTCAAAGTTACGCTCTTTACCCCCACATGACGGTCTACGAGAACTTGATCTTCCCCCTCGTGATCCAGAAAAAACCGAAGGTGGAGATGCGACGCGAGGCCATGCGGATGGCCGAGATGCTCGGATTAACCGATGTCCTTGATCGGAAACCTTCTATGCTCTCCGGAGGTCAACAACAGAGGGTGGCGCTCGGTCGAGCACTCATCAAGAAACCACGCCTTCTTTTGTTCGATGAACCATTATCCAACCTCGATGCTCGGCTTCGCATCACCATGCGGGCAGAAATCAAGCGACTGCAACGAGAATTGGGCATCACGACGATCTACGTGACTCATGACCAGACCGAGGCTCTGACCATGGCCGATCGGATTGCCGTGATGAGGGACGGCGTGCTGGAAGCCGTCGGGCCGGCCGAGCTGCTCCACGAACACCCCCCGACGCTGTTCATCGCTGAGTTCATTGGCCATCCCCCCATGAATCTCCTGGATGTTGTCCTGGAGGATCACGAGGGACAATTGTGCGCCCGGCTCGGTTCATTGCTCCTTGAAGTCCCCCGGTGGCGAAGTCCTCAGAGATTCGCCTCGCGCGTCAAGATGGGAATTCGCCCCCTCCACGTGACGCTCGTCCGCCACGGTGGATATCCGGCCACGGTGTATCTGATTGAGCCTCAAGGGAATCAGGACGTCATCATCTGCGAGATGGAAGGAACACGGATCAGCCTGGTGACCACTCCCGGACACAATCTCGCCATGGGTGACACCGTCCATATCGAATTCCAGATGGACAACGTGTATTTCTTCGATGCCGAGAGTGGGAAATCGCTTCTCTGAGCAGAGTCAATCACAGGCTCGACGAGGGAAGACCTGGAACCGGTGGGGATGATGGGTGGTGGAGCTAGGGGGACTTGAACCCCCGACCTCTTGAATGCCATTCAAGCGCTCTCCCAACTGAGCTATAGCCCCACCAGAGATATTAAAGGTACACAACCGGCCCTTTTTCGTCAAGATGCGC
>RFHM01000160.1 GCA_003696865.1 Acidobacteriota bacterium
AGGCCCGAGTTCGCTCCCGAGCTGCTTCCAGCCGGGCCAGCCGGCGCTGAACGTCGGCGATGTGTCGGGCCATCAGCTCGTAGGCCTTGTCGGGATCGTGCTGGCGCAGCGCTTCCAGTATCCGCCGATGAAAATCGACGATGCTCCGTCTGACCACCTCGTCCAATTCCACGCCTTCCTGATTGAGCTCGGAGAGCAGAATATGAACGATGGCGTTCATCGCCGTCACCAGGACGGGATTCTTGGTCGCCTTGGCCACGACGCGGTGAAAACGAAGATCGAATCCCTCCTGAGCGCTTCCCGAACTCAAGGCCACTTCCTGGTGATGGAGCACCTCTTCCAGCTCGGCCAGTTCTTCCTCGGTCGCCCGGAGAGCGGCCAACCGCGCGACTTCCGGTTCGTAGATGGATCGCGCCTCGGCCAGATCCTGCATGGAGATCTCTCCGGTCCGCAGCAGGGCGACCAACGACTCCCTCACCGGGCGACTGGTCGGCTGCGCCACAAACGTCCCCCCACCATAGCCGCGCTTGATGACGATCAGTCCCTGCTGTTCCAGATAGCGGAGGGCCTCCCGAATGACGACCCGACTGGCACCGAACTGTTCGCCCAACTCACGCTGGGTCGGGAGCTTATCGCCAGCCTTGAGATCGCCTCGAGCGATGGCCTCCCCGATGGCTTCGGCCACCGAGTGAAAGATCGGCTTGATATGAGCCTTGTTTCCCATGCGAATCACGCCCTTTTTCGCAGTAAGGTCTAATTTTAGACCTTTCCGTCGCGATTGTCAATACTTTTTTTCGGGCCATCGCTTCGGATTGGGGGAGTTCCCCCTGGAGGGGAAGTGGCATCACGTCGCTATGCTCACTCGTGGAGCGCCGCTGATGGGATTGATATCGACGAGGAACGCACAACCAAATGCGGCACTGAGCCTCTCCGGCGTCAGCACTTCTGTCGGGCGACCGCATCCGAGGATGCGGCCATCTTTGAGCAGGATGATGCGATCGGCGAACTCGGTCGCCAGGTTGAGTTCGTGGGTGACGAACACCGAGAGCCACGAGCGTTCCCTGGTCAACCGTTTGATGAGCCTGAGCATGTCCACCTGATAGGCCAGGTCCATATTGGCCGTCGGTTCGTCCAGGAGCAAAATCTCCGGCTGACCGGCCAACGCTCTGGCCAGGATGACCCGCTGGCGCTCGCCGCCGGAGAGTTCATCCACGCGTCGGTCAGAAAATGCGACCGCGTCGGTCACCCGCAAGGCCCAGCGGGCGGCTTCTACATCTTCCCTCCCCTCAAGCGCCCAACCGCGAGCATGAGCGAACCGCGCCTGAAGAACGTATTCGGCCACGGTCAAAGGGAATCCCACCCGATGATCTTGAAGGACATACCCGATGGTCCGAGCCAGCGCCTTTCGCGAATAGCGCTCTATGGGCTTTCCTTTCAGAAGCACCCGCCCCCGCTGCGGTCGGAGCCGATTCCGCAACAGGCGCAACAGGGTCGTCTTGCCCGATCCATTGGGCCCGATCAAGGCCACCAACTCTCCTCGCCTCAACTCCAGGGAGATCGACACCAGAACCGGTCGATGAAAACGAAACCACACATCTTCGGCCACCAGCAAGGGGATCGAAAGGGTGTTCGGTTGACCTCGGACGTCCATCATGCCATCGATGACTCCTTCTTCTGCTCTGGCACCCTGATCCGGCGGGAGGCACGTTCCGAGCTACGGCGACTTCCTCAGCAGATAAACGAACACGGGAGCTCCGACCAAGGCAGTCACCGCGCCCACGGGGAGTTCCCTGGGAGCGATCGCCGTGCGGGCTACGGTATCGGCCAACACGACGAACATGGCTCCCACCAATGCCGCCGCCGGAACGACCAACCGGTTATCGCCTCCCCAGGCCAAGCGAACCATGTGAGGGACGATGAGACCCACATATCCGACCGAGCCACTCACCGCCACGACCACGCCGGTGAGCAACGAAGCCAGAATGTAGGCCAGCGTCTTGACGCGCTCGACATCGACGCCGAGCATGAACGCGTCCTCTTCTCCCACCATGAGCAGATTCAAGCTCCTGGAGAGGACAACGGCGACGAGAATTCCTACGGCCACGGCGCCAGCTACCAACCCCAGCAATCCGCGTCCCCCACTGCTCAAATCCCCCATGAGCCAAAAAGTGATCCCTCGCAGCGAAGGGTTATGAACGATGACCAGCAGTGCAGCGATGGCCGACCACAGGAACGAGGCGGTGATGATCCCCGCCAGCACCAGTCGTTCGGTGGACATGCCGACCTGAGTCCGGCTCATGGCATAGATGAGCGTCATGGTGACCAATGCCCCCATGAAGGCAGCCACCGGTTGGGCGAGCAGCGTCGTGGGGAGAGCGATGAGAGCCAGCAAAGCGCCCAGCGCCGCCCCGCTGGAGATGCCCAGCACATAGGGTTCGGCCAGCGGATTCCTGAGCAGCGCTTGGAGGACCGCTCCGGCGACGGAGAGAGCTGCCCCGGTGACCGCGCCGAGCATGACCCGGGGGAGCCGAATAGAGAGGAGGATGGTGGCTTCCGGCGATCGGGTCGTCGCCGCGCCGCCCCGGATGGACTCCTCCAGGAGGTGATAGATCACGGCGGCATCAATGGGTTCGCTCCCCCAGTTGAGCGCGATGACCATCACCAGCGCCAGTCCGACGCCGAGCGATCCCAGAGTTACGACGAGTTTGCGACGCGTCAAGGCGAGGACGGGCTCCGGATGATCGGAGTTCCTCTCGACCGTCTCATGAACTCGCCCTGCTTTGCTCATCATCTCTCCGAATTCGCCCGCGCCGCATTCACCGCGGCTCCCCGGTCAAAGGCCTCGGGATGGAGAATCCCGGCAACGATGGCCAACCCTTCGACGACTCGCGGGCCGGGGCGAGAAATGAGGTCGGCGTCCATCACATACACCGCCCCACGACGAGCCGCCGGGGTCTCGGCCAACCCCGGCCACTCGATATGTTCCAGTCGATGCTGCCGCGCCCCGGGCTCCGGGACGATGATGACCTCGGGGGCAGCCGCAATGACGGCTTCCAGGCTGTATGTGACGCCCTCTCTGGGGTCGTCTGGGCCCAGAGGGATCCCCCCCGCCCGACGGATGAGATCGGCCAGATACGTCTTCGTCCCCGGCACCATCAGCGGTTCGGGCTGAACGACGAGCAGCGTTCTCGGCCGAGACCGGCCCGCTACGCGCCGCTCGATCTCCCGCATGCGTTCCTCCATGGCCCGCGTCACGGTGGCCGCCCGCTCCGGCTCTCCGAGGACCTCTCCTAATCGCCTCATCGACCGGGGGATATCGTCTAACCGACGCGCGTCCACCACGTAGAGAGGAACGCCCATTTGTTCGAGACGATGGGCGAAGGCCTCCAATTGAGAAATGCGAGACGCGATGACCAGATCGGGCTGTACGGCGAGGATGCGTTCCAGGCTGGGGTGAATCGTGTCACCGATCTTGGTGATCGCCTGCGCTTCCGGAGGGTAATCGCAGTAGGTCGTCACTCCGACCAGGCGCTCGCCCAGACCCAGGGCGAACACCATCTCGGTTATGCTCGGCGCCAATGAGACGAGTCGCTGCGGCCTGGGGATGCAAGCGATCGATCGTCCTAAATCGTCCTGAACGGTGTGAAGGGCGCGCTCGCCCTCGCCTCGTTGGTCAGGGGAACAAGCTCCCAAAACGAGCAGGAGCGTGATGGCCCAGATGATGACTCTGTTTGGCATCCCAGCGTCGCCTCGCGCCAGTTTCAGCCCCTCGCCGCGGGCAGGTCTCCTGACTGAGCCCCTGACTCGAGCCGCTCATCGCTCGGGTAGAAGCCGCGCCTTCCCGTTCGCCGCGCGAACAGTGGCATACGTGCGGCTTCATGCGGGACAACACAGTGGCGGGACCGTGTGGGACTCTCACCCACTTCCCTATTATCCCGGGATCCCCTATGCCCCGTGGATCTCCGGGCACCCGCGACGCTCTCAAACAGCAAAATTCGACGTTAACACAGGGCTCATCCGATGTCAACAAAGGCCCTACGCTGTGATCGCTTCAACTTTGGTGCTTGAAAAATGGGGTTTCCTCCGGCAAGCTTTCATATCCATATGAGGTAATGGAGCCCGGGGGCCATCATCACCCCGTTCTTTTCCTGGCTGATCAAGGGGAGCGAGGATGTCGGCGGGGTTCCCGGTGCGACCTCCAGAGTGGGCACGTGCACCGAAGCAATTACGGACCTTTCAATCTCCTCGCTTTTTCACAACATCATCGTGTACAATGAATGGGCTCGTGAGGTTCCGAATTCGACGCGTGCATGGAAAAGGAATTTGAACAACTGGAGGGCGAGCGCCGTCGGCTCGAGCAGAAAATCGCCGAGCTTCTTCCCGTAGCCTCAACGGAGGAAGCCAAAAGAGAACTGGAGCGGCTGCGGACGCGCTTGCAGCGTCTCGAGGAACGTATTCTGGCTCATGTACCGGCCATGGGCCGCGTCAAACTGGCGCGCCATCCTGACCGGCCTTACACTCTGGATTTCATCAAACGTCTGTTCACAGATTTCACCGAAATTCACGGCGATCGGCGATTCGCCGACGATCCGGCCATGGTGTGTGGCATGGCGCGTTTCCATGGGGAACCGGTCGTCGTCATCGGCCAACAGAAGGGGCGCGATCTGAAAGAGCGCCAATATCGCAATTTCGGGATGGCCAAACCCGAGGGATACCGCAAGGCATTGCGCGTGATGAAATTGGCCGAGAAATTCGGCCGCCCCGTATTCACCCTGATCGATACCCCGGGCGCTTACCCGGGCATCGATGCCGAAGAACGCGGACAGGCCGAAGCGATTGCTTACAACTTGCGCGAGATGGCTCGACTCCGGACGCCCATCATCGTCACCATCACGGGAGAAGGAGGTTCTGGAGGTGCATTGGGCATTGGCGTCGGCGACGTCATCAATATGCTGGAGAACGCCATCTACTCGGTGATCTCGCCCGAAGGCTGCGCGGCCATTTTGTGGAAGGATGCCGGGCAGGCCGATAAAGCCGCTGAGGGATTGAAACTGACGGCGCAGGATTTGCTCTCTCTCGGTCTCATCGATCGAATCATTCCCGAACCGCGAGGTGGCGCTCATCTCGATCACGATGAAGCCGCGCGAATTTTGGACACTTACCTCGCCGACGCACTGGCCGAGGTGAGCGCTCTCGCCATCGACGAGCTTCTCCATCGCCGTTACGAGAAGTTCCGGCGCATGGGCGCCTTTCAAGAAGCGACCGCAGACATGCTTCGCCAGCTCACCAATGCCGGCTGAGCATCACCTCCGCGAACTCAGAATGTCGATCCACCCATAGTATACGGTGTGGATGAGGCGGGCCCCTCCAGCTCGAGAAGTGTGCCATGGAGGATGATCGAACGTCTGCCCTTTTCCTGAGTGCGGCGGTTCATTCCTCGCCGAGGGCGAGGCAGAACTCTCGCGCCCGCACCGTGATATCCGGCGCTCGCAAGAGTCCGGAGATGACCGCCACGGCATCAGCGCCCGCTCGAATGACGTCGGGGGCGGACTCCAACGTGATGCCCCCAATGGCCACGAGTGGTTTCGTCACCACCTGCCGAACCTGTCGTACCAGCTCCAATCCCACAACGGGTTCGTGATCGGGCTTCGTCGAAGTCGGGAAAACCGGACCGATGGCGACATAATCGACGGGATAATGGTTGGCCTCACGAGCTTGCTGCACATTATGGGTAGAGAGTCCAACGATCTTCTCCGGGCCCAGTATGGCGCGCGCTTTGTCTGGCGGAAGATCATCCTGCCCCACATGAACGCCATCGGCGGCCACCGCCAGGGCGATATCCACACGATCGTTGATGAGGAGGGTGACCCCCAACTGATGAGCCACACGCACCGCATGTTGCGCCTCCTCGTAGAATTGACGTGGTGGCGCCGTCTTATCTCGCAACTGAACGAGGCGAATCCCCCCCGCCGCCAATCGACGAACTTGTTCGGCGTGAGAGAGCCCGCTCAGCTCCCGATCGGTAATGGCGTAGACTCGAGGAAAATGGCGTTCCATCTCAAGCAAACAATCGTTGCTCATCAATGGCATCGAGCAGCGTTTGATCGGGCACGAATCGAATCCGACACAATCCGCGCTGAACCCGCCGCCCCCCATCGTAGGCCAGGTAATGACAGATGAGTCGAAAGGCATTCCAGCCAAAGAAGACATTGGGTCCCGGCAAGATGGCCATGGCCCCGGTCAATGGGAGCAGGAAGAAATCAACGATCATCCACCGCCCATGGTATCGAACCTGGCAGTTAATGAAGCGGCGAAAGAACCGACGGACGCGCTTCTCCCCCAGAGAGGGCGGATAGATAATCTCCACTACTTGAGCTTTACGTAATTGGATGAGGAGCGATTCGTGAGGATCGATCTTCGATTCCAGGTATCTGATGAGGTGTTGCACCGGGAGCAACAGCCCCCCATCGGCTCGGTCAATGGCCCGCCGGGTGGCCTCATACGTCGATTTCAGTTTCCTCAAGAACCAGCGTTGGGGTTCCAAATCGGGTACTGAGAGTTCGGCCGGCTCCGGAGGAGAGAGCGAAAAGAACGGGCGCCGGCCGCGAACGTCAACTCGGATCCGAATGCGATTTTGCTCCATGTCGCTCGTTTAGATGCGGGTCATCGGCAGATGGTGCACGACCAACCGAGTGAGGTCAACGCCAAAGCTTCGGTGCGCCCAGTCTCGACGGATCTTCCCGCCGCCTTCCCACCTGGTCAAGAGCCATCCCGAAATGATCGGCATCCAGCAGGTGCATCTCGGCACTCAATCGCTGGCGGCCAGTTCCTCTTCCAGCAACTGCTTCTCATAGAGATCGGCGTAAATTCCTCCTCGAGCCAGCAACTCTTCATGGGTTCCCCGCTCCACGATTTCCCCGTCCTCCAGAACGACGATTTGATCGGCGTCTTTGACCGTCGAAAGGCGATGGGAGATGATAATCGAGGTGCGATCGCGCATGATATCGCGCAAATAATGGAGGATGCGCCCCTCCGTCTGTGTATCGACCGACGAGAGCGCATCATCCAGGATGAGAATCTCCGGGCGGCGAATCACGGCGCGAGCGATGGCCGTCCGTTGTTTCTGGCCCCCGGAGAGGGCGATGCCACGCTCGCCGACCAGGGTATCATAGCCTCGCGGAAATTCGGCCAGATCTCCATCGAGACCAGCGATGCGCGCCGCTCGCTCAACGTCTGACATCAACGCGCCACGCGCCCCGAAGGCGATATTCTCTCGCACCGTCACGCCGAAGAGAAAGGGCTCTTGGGGGACGAGCCCAATGGAGGCACGCAATCGCTGAAGTTTGATCTTGCGAACGTCGATGCCATCGATGAACAGTTGGCCCTCGGGAGGATCGATCAGTCGCGGGATGAGGTGTACGAGCGTCGTCTTGCCGGCTCCCGTCCGGCCAACAACGGCTACCGTCTCTCCCGGCGCGATGAACAGATTGATATTTTTCAAAACCGGCCGACCATTATAATGGAACGTCAAATTGCGAAATTCGATCTGGCCTTCCAGCGGGAGGTCAACAGCATCGGGGGCGTCCCGAATGAGGGGTTCGCGTTCAAAGATGCGATGGATGCGCTTCATGCTGGCCATCCCTCGCTGGATGAGGTTCACGACGAATCCCAGGGCGATCATGGGCCAGATCAGCCGGCCCATGTAGAGATTGAACTCCACAAATTGACCGACATTAATCTCGCCATTGAGCGTCAAGTATCCGCCATACCAGAGGACGATGACAAACCCCAGTCCGATGAGCGTATGGAGCGAGGGGTAGAACAGGCCGCTCAATTTGATGAGCGACATGTTGCGTCGAACATACTCGCGATTGAGTCGACGAAACGTTTGAATCTCGGCTTCCTCTTGAACGTAGGCGCGCACGACACGGACGCCGGCGAAGTTCTCCTGTGCCCGGGCACTCAGCGTGGCGAAGAATTCCTGGATCTTCTCGAAGCGCTCATGAATGCGCTGACCAAAATATTTGGTCGCGATGGAGACCAGCGGCAGGGGAGCCAGCGCGAGAAGCGTCAATTTACCGCTGACCATGATCATGAGAGGCAAGGCAAAGACGAAAATGGCCAATGTCTGTATGGCGTACATGAGCGCTGGGCCGGCCATCATGCGCACAGCGTTGAGGTCATTGGTGGCCCGGGCCATCAAATCGCCGGTGCGGTAATTCTGGTAAAACCGCATATCGAGCTTGAGCAAGTGAGCGAAGAGATCGTTGCGCAGCTCGTATTCGATATCTCGCGACATGCCGACCAAGATCCATCGTTGGAGATAGAGGAAAATACCATGGATGAGAGCAATCCCGACGACCAGCAGGGCATAGGCCAGCAGCTTCTGAGAACTAAAATTCTCGACCAGTCCGTTGATGGCATAGCGCACGGCAATGGGAGCCGTGATTCCCACAGCATTCCCGACGAACACACAGAAGATGCCCAGGATGACAGCGCGACGATGTCGTCGATGATAATGGAGCAATCGCCGCAGTGCCGGATGAAGGTTTATCCTCATGGCCCGATCAACAATCCTCGTGATGCTCGAGCGGCAATTTTACAAAAAGTGCCGTCATTTGGAAACAGCGTCGGAGGGAGAGTGAATCACTCCCGGCCCAGAATGGGATGGATCCAGGAGATCACCCGATCGCATAGGGAGCCGATCTCCGTCTCTGCGTTCGGGCGGTCACCGTCGTCCTCAATCACCGGCTCGAAGGAGCGAATCTCGGAAGTTCTCCTAGCGCACCAACGCCAGCCAATAAGCGAAGATCTTCTTGACGAATGGGGTCAACCGCGTCCGGTTGTACGCATCGGCGGCTTTCCGAATGGCCTCGGCCTGCGTTGGATAGGGATGAATGACGGAGGAGAGGCTCCCGAGACCAACGTTTTTGACCATGGCCAGCGTGATTTCATTGATCATCTCGCCGGCATGTCGGGCAACGATGATGGCGCCGAGGATCTTGTCCGTCCCCTTCTTCACGGTGATTTTGACGAATCCTTCCTCTTCTCCATCAGTGATCGCTCGATCCACCTCGCTCATGGGGACCACGAACGTGTCGACGGCAATGCCCCGTTGCCGGGCATCTTTTTCTGATAATCCCACATGGGCGATTTCCGGATCCGTATACGTGCACCAGGGAATGGTCAAAGCACTCAGCTTCTTCCGGCCCAAGAAGAGGGCGTTTTGAATGACAATGCGCGCCGTAGCATCGGCAGTATGGGTGAATTTGTAGGGAAGGCAAATATCTCCGGCGGCATAGATCCGCGGGTTCGTCGTTTGAAGGCGATCATTAACCAGGACGCCCTTTCGTGGATCATATTTCACGCCCACCGCCTCCAGACTGAGTCCCTCGACGTTGGGAGCGCGACCAGCGCCGACGAGAATCTCATCGACCACGATGCGATTGTGTTTGCCCTCGGTTTCCAGATGCAGTTCCTTCCCCCCATTGGTCAACGCAACGCGCGTGAGCCTGGTGTGCAATCGAACGTCCACTCCCTCCCGTCGAAAGACATCGGTGAGGATATGAGCGGCATCGGGGTCCTCGCGAGTGAGCAATTGGGAAGACATCTCCACCAGCGTCACCTCTGAACCCAGCCGACAGAACGTCTGGGCCATCTCGCAACCGATGGGGCCACCGCCGATGATGGCCAGCCGCCGAGGCCGTTCGGTCAATGAAAAGACGGTCTCATTGGTCAAGTATCCTGCTTCGGCCAACCCGGGGATCTGAGGCTCGACGGCCCGCGCGCCGGTAGCAATGACGGCTTTCTTAAATCGCAGCCTCTTGCCAGCAACGTCAATCGTATTCGGACTTGAGAATCGTCCCTCGCCCAAGAAGACATCCACGCCCAGCTCCCGAAAGC
>RFHM01000161.1 GCA_003696865.1 Acidobacteriota bacterium
CCCCCATCCACCGCCAAGGCCCGAATCACAGGATGCGTCAGACCCTCATTGACCGCCGTCCAACTCTGGCCCTGATCGGTGGAACGAAAGACTCCCCGATTAGTCCCGGCAAACAGAACTCCCGCCGCATCTTCCACCAAGGCAAAGATGAAAGGAGCGGTCAATCCCCGGTTGATAGCGCTCCAGGAGTCTCCCCGATCAGAGGAGCGAAAGATACCTCCGCCACTGGTTCCCGCCCAGACATCGCCGGCGCGGCTGACGACCAGAGCTTCCACATTGGATGACCGCAGGCCGGTATTCGTGGCCGTCCACGAGTCGCCGTCATCGCCAGAGCGAAACACCCCGCCGCCGAGCGTTCCCGTAAACAGGTCGCCCATGGCATTGGTCGCCAAGGCTATCACCATCAACGTCGTCAAGCCCGTATTCACCGCTTCCCACCGGTCGCCATTGCTCGTCGAGCGGAAGATGCCACCGCCAAACGTCCCGGCAAACAGACGGCCGGTGTCGGTGGCCAACAGCGCCTGAATGCTGAGGTTACCCAAGCCGGTATTGACCGGTTGCCACCGCCTCCCGTTGTTCGTGGAACGGAAGACGCCGTCACCCAAAGTCCCGGCAAACACGTCGCCCGCACCGGTGACGACCAGGGCCCGAACGTTCGGGTTGCTCAGTCCTCTGTTGACGGCAATCCACAACTCGCCGTTATTCCGAGAGCGAAACACTCCACCCCTGAATGTCCCGGCAAACAGATCCCCCCGGGCATTGACCGCCAGAGCCAGAACATCCAGACTGCTCAGTCCTCTGTTGACGGCCGTCCACGACTCGCCGTTATCGCCAGAGCGGAAGATCCCACCCCCCAACGTCCCGGCAAACAGATCCCCCCGGGCATTGACCGCCAGAGCGCGGACGTCAAGGTTGGTCAAGCCCGCGCTGATGGCCATCCAGGTGTCGCCGCCGTCCGTGGACCGGAAGACGCCGCCGCCAAGCGTCCCGGCAAACACATCTCCGGTGCCGTCGACCACCAAGGTCAAGACACTCAACCCGGTCAGGCCAACATTGGCCCAGGTGTCGCCGCCGTCCGTGGACCGGAAGACGCCGCCCGTGGTCCCGATAAACAGATGACCCGCGTTGTTAACGGCCAATGCTTGAACTATGGGAGCAATCGGTCCACCGGTCTGCTCCCACACGTCCGGCTGCTGACGCGGGCCCGGCACCGGGAGCACGGCATTCAGTGGAAGAACCATGGCATTCAGGACCATCATGAAGATCAGAATCGTGCTTGGCACTGCTGTCAGTGACATAATTCACCTCCATCGGAAATAGACGACGGACGCCCGACGCCCTCTTTTCATCCCCGCGATGTGGCTCGGGCGCGCGCCAGGGACGGTTTCTCCGGAAACAAGGGATGGCGCAAACGGCCAGCTTGCGCTCCATTCCCCGAACGTCCATTCTCATCCTTTCGGTGTGGCGACCGCGCTCGTGACACCGGCGCTCATCGTCCTCCAGCGCGCGGGAACGCAATCGCCAGTGGCATCGGCATGGAGATTCGGCCACGCACGTGAGGCCGCCGACCGGTCAGATCGACCACTGCGACCTGTGACGCCAGAGCTCCATCAACTGAAGGATTCCCAACATACGCTTTGGTTCCATCGGGAGCGACCGCAATGACATCCACGCCAAGCAGGCCACTGATTACGTCCGAGAGCAGAGGAACAAACTGTTTTCCGTTCGTCACCATCCCCGGACCATCCACATTGAGAAGGGAGAGCCGATCTGGTCTCGGCGCGATCGAGAGCACCCAGGCTTTGACTCCATCTGGAGTGAACGCCGCCCCCTGTTGGTTCCCAAACAGGTTGTTGACGGTCCCCGTCTTGACCACGTCGAGTGGACCATTAATTCGCAGGATGGTCACGGTAGATGCGGCAAAGGAGCCATCAGAGGTCGAAAAGTTGGCCGCGATGGCTGTCTTGCCGTCAGGAGAAATGACGACGTTCACAGGCTGGCCGTCGCTCGCGATCGACGTATCGGTTTCCGCCAGTGTCCCATCGGGATTGAGCTGGAGCACATGAATCTGCGCATTTTCGAAATCCGTCACCAGTACGGTCTCACCATCGGGAGCGACATCGACGGCCTGGGCCTGCTTATCCCCTGTGAGCTTCAGTTGATCCACAATCCGGCGACCGGCGACATCGACGGAAACGACATCCATGGCGGTCTCCTCCATGCCCAGCCCACTGGTCACGAGAACGAATTGTCCATCGGGCGAGAGGGCCATGTCCTCGGGCTCGATGAGCAACCGCACGCGAGGGCCGAGGCGCACTGGCGGCCGAGCCTCCACATCGATGAAGACGAGCGTCCTGTTCGTGAAGTTTGATACGATAGCCGTCCTCCCGTCAGGCGTAACGACCACATCAAGAAGCCCATCCGATGGGCCAAGCCTTCCTCCGAGGAAGGGACCGAGGGCTGTATCGGTGACCGGGTCGATGAGGGAGATTCCACCTTCGCTGCCGCCATTGACGACGACGGCCATGGGCGGCCATTCACCCTGAGTCGCCAAGCGTGCTCCGCTCATCCCCCCGTAGGAAGCGGTGGTCAGCCCCAATCCCGCTGAGATCAAAGCTAAGGACATCATCCAGGCTCGTCGCTTCATGGTGAGCCTCCTTTCAATTCTCTCAGCCACACCGGGGAGACCGTTTGGGAAGCGATGAGTGGCCCGGCCAAACTCGCCGACGCATTTGCCAGCTCGAGGACTACCTCACCGCTCTCCCCGGTCGCGCCAAGTCCGGCTCATCGCCTGCCGTTGCGGGCGTCAACCAGACGGAGTGGAGAAAGTGATCCCCCTCATCCCTCGGATGGCCCTGACCGGTGTCGATGACGGTGCCGAGACCACCAGGACCACGCTTACCGCCATCCCCACCGTGATGATGGGGCCGGGTCTGGGGAGTTCGTTCATTGGTCTCTCCCCTCTCGCCTTCTCTGGCTGACGGCCTGAGGTCATCCCCCAGAGAGCCGGTTCGCTTGGTTCGGGAGGTCAGGGATCGCACCCTCGCCCGGAGACCGGGCCACGGCATCTGCCAGCGACCCTCCCCGACCTCCCGGATCGATTTTTCCTCCACTCCCTATAGCGCAAAACGGCCCAAAAGTGCGTCACCTCCGATGAATTTTTTGCTTGCCCCCTGTGGCAATTCGTGGGCGATTCGGAATAATAGTGTACCGATGAACACAGAACCGGCAGGATCAGCACAGATTACCTGGAGGGGAAAACTTGTGATCGATTCAAAAATGACCCACCGATGAACACGGAACCGGCGGGATCTCCACAGATCCGCCTTCTTTGCATTGTGAAATGAGCGATCGAGCTTCCCGACTACCCAGGTGGGGGGACGGGAGCCCACCGATGAACACGGAACCGGTGGGATAACCGCAGATGAGGGAGAAAAGAATCAGTGTCCACCCCTGCCTTTGGCGGCGAACCAGGTAGGCACATGGGCGCACCAGCTCGAGACCAACATCAGTACCAATCCCACCTTTGGCGGTGAACATCTGCGGGGCACTCAGGGATGAGCCGCAGATGGCCCCAGCCCATCGAGTTCAAAGTTTAATTTTTGATTGACCTCGCTCTCTTTGCGGGAATATAATGGTGGTGAGTTGTTCGGCGGTCAGGGAGGAAATCAGGACTCATGCCCTCGTCCGGAGAGATTACCCAATTGCTCCTGGAGTGGCGTCATGGCCATCAGGCGGCATTGCAGAGGTTGATGCCTCTGGTATACGACGAACTCCATCGCCTGGCTGAGATGTACATGCGTCAGGAGCGGCCCGGTCACACCCTGCAACCGACGGCATTGGTGCACGAGGCCTATCTCCGGCTGGTGGGCACCGAGTCGCCTTCGTGGCAAAACCGCGCCCATTTCTTCGCTGCCGCCGCCCAAGCCATGCGACACATCCTGGTGGATCACGCGCGCCGTCGTCGAGCGGCCAAGCGAGCGGGAGTGGGCCTCTTGCTGACACTGAACAATCTGGCTTCCCCTTCGGGCGAGCGTACCGTCGATCTGATCGCCCTGGATCAGGCTCTGACCCATCTGGCCACTTTCGACCCGCAGAAGAGTCAGATCGTGGAATTGCGCTTCTTCGGGGGATTGACCATCAAGGAGACGGCCGAAGTGCTCGGCCTCTCACCGACCACGGTCAGCCGCCATTGGCGATTGGCTCGGGCCTGGCTCTACAGTCAGCTGAAGGAAGACATGTAGGCGGTGAGGAGGACCTGGCCGACCCGAGAGAGGGTCGCTTGACGCCATCAGGAAGATCCCTCCGAGAGGATGGACCATGAATCGAGAACAGATGACGCCGGAACGGTGGCACCGCATCGAGACCCTGTTTGAGGCCGCTCTGGAGCGCGCGCCCCAAGAGCGAGCCGCGTTCCTTGACGAGGCCTGTGGTGGCGACGAGGCGTTGCGCCAGCAGGTTATGGATCTATTGAACTGTCACAAGGAAGCGGGGAGTTTCATGGAAGCGCCGGTGGGACGGGGAGCAGCTCAGATGTGGCTGCAGGATGAGGCGGCCTCGCTGGTGGGGCGGCGCATTGGCCCATATCGGCTCACCCGCCGGATCGGGCAGGGGGGGATGGGCGAAGTCTATCTGGCGGTGCGCGCCGATGAGCAATACCACAAGCAGGTGGCCGTCAAGCTCATTCGGCGGGGTCTGGACAACGCCGCCATCATTCGGCGCTTTCGGCAGGAGCGGCAGATCCTGGCCCGTCTGGATCATCCCCACATCGCCAAGCTCCTGGATGGGGGAACGACCGAGGAGGGGTTGCCTTACTTTGTGATGGAATACATCGAAGGAGTCTCCATCACCGACTATTGCGATCGCCATATGCTCAGCACCGTCGAGCGGCTGAAGCTGGTTCGGCAAGTGTGCGCCGCCGTCGGGTATGCGCATCGCAATCTGGTGGTGCATCGGGATTTGAAGCCGAGCAACATTCTGGTCACCGCCGAGGGAGTGCCCAAGCTGGTGGACTTTGGCATCGCCAAGATTCTCCATCCGGAGTCGGCCAGTCAGACGATCGAGACGACGACGGAGGTGCGACCGATGACGCCCGAGTATGCCAGTCCGGAGCAGGTGCGCGGCGAGCCGATCACCACGGCCAGTGACGTCTATTCGTTAGGGGTGGTGCTCTACGAGTTGCTGACCGGACATCGGCCCTATCGGCTCAAGACGGGCCGGCCGTTGGAGATGATGCGGGCCATTTGCGAAGAGGAGCCGGAGCGGCCGAGCACGGCCATCAGCCGGGAAGAGGAACGCAGTCTCCGGCGGGAGGGCGAGGATGAGCCTGGTGGGGATCAGTCTCGGGTGACAGCCGGGGAGGAGCGATCGGCTGGTGGGGTGACCGTGCAGGTGATCAGTCGGCGGCGGGGCACGACGCCGGAGCGGCTACGGCGGCGACTCAAGGGGGATTTGGATGCCATTGTCATGAAGGCGCTCCGGAAGGAGTCCGAGCGGCGGTATGCCTCGGTGGAGCAGATGAGCGAGGACATTCGGCGGCATCTCGAAGGATTGCCGGTGATGGCGCGCCGAGGCACATTCCGGTATCGGGCGGGCAAGTTCATCCGGCGGCACTGGGCGGGGGTGGTGGCGGCGGCGGCGATCGTGCTGACGCTCATTGGTGGTATCGTCGCCACCGCCTGGCAGGCTCGAGTGGCCGCCCGTGAGCGCGACAAGGCGCGGCGGGAAGCCCAAAAGGTCGAACGCATCAACTCCTTCTTGCAACAGGTATTCGGAGCCGCTCATCCGTTCAGGAAGGGTCGCCAGGTGACGGTCGTGGAAGCCTTGCACGATGCCGCTCAGCGCATGGAAGAAGAACTGGCCGATCAGCCGGAGGTGCTGGCCATGACGCACCGCTCGATCGGGATCATCTACTATAGCATTGGTCTGTTCGATGCCGCGGAACCCCATCTCCGAGCTGCCCTGAAACTCCACAGGGACATCTATGGCGATGAACATCCTGAAACGGCCCAGAGTCTCTTTGCCCTGGGATATTTTCTGTGGTTGAAGGGCGCCCCTGCCGAGGCCGAAGGCGTGTTGAAAAAATATCTCGAGATAAGCCGTCGGTCGGCCGGCGACCAAAGTCGAGAGGTGGCCGATGCCCTCCTTCAACTCGGGTTGGTGATGAACCAGAAGGGCGATCTGGCGGCGGCCGAGTCCTTCTATCGAGAGGCGCTGACGCGCTATCGCAAGCTGCTCGGAGAGGAGGACAAACACGTCGCCTATGCGCTTAATAACCTCGCCGTGCTCAAGAGCTATCAGGGCGATCTGGATGCCGCCGAGAAACTTTACCGAAGGGTGATCGCCATCCAGCGGAAACTCCCCGCCGATCGCGAAAACCAGATTAATCTGGCCACTAACTTACAGAATCTGGGAGCGACGCTCAAAACGAAAGGTCGATATGCGGAAGCTGAACCCTTGCTGCGAGAGGCCCTCGATTTGCGTCGTCGGCTCCTCGGAGAGAATCATCCCTGGATCGCCACGGCCCAAATCCACTGGGGAGATTTGTTGTATCGGCGCGGCCGGTATGCCGAGGCCGAGAGAGAGATCCGAGCGGCGCTGCGCCTGCAACGAGAGACGCTCCCGGAAGGACACATCGATCTGGCTCGCGCGTTGGTCGTGCTCGGACAAATCCTGACCAGCAAAGGAGAACCCGAAGCCGGCGAACCATATCTGCGCGAGGCCTTGGCCATCCGCAAGAAAGGATTGGCCCGAGGACACGTGCTCATCTCTCTGGCCGAGGGCGCGTTGGGCCAGTGCCTGATGGCCCAAGGGCGCTATGCCGAGGCCGAACCTCTCCTCGTGCAGAGCTACGATGAGATCCACACGAGCCAAGGCGACCGAGACCCCAGAACCGCAGAGGCGCTCAACCGGCTGGTGGTCCTCTATGACGCCTGGCGAAAGCCCCAGCGGGCCGCCCAGTACCGTGCTCTGATACCGAGATGAGGCCTGGAAGGTGGCTTGACTCCGCGAAGAAGCTATGGCAGGGATGCGTTTCGCCCGTCCTCGATATTATGTTATGACCCGCGAACTTTCATTCGATGCTCACTGTGAATGACTTCCCTCAGGCCCTTTGACTTTCATGCCGTCCCCTCAAGCATCTTCCTTCGCACTCAGAGAATGGCATGTCCCCCATATGTTAAAGAAGGCACGTTCTGCGGTCTCAACGCCCTCTGCGGTCCCCCTGTCATGGCTCGTGGCACACGAACGCTCATGACCGCCTCCGGTGGTGAAGTGCAAACGAGGCGTGGCGCAAGATAGCCTCTCGCCAGACATCGGCCGAACCCGCTCGGGCGAATTCAGATGAAGATGCGCTCGCACGCCGGCCATTGGCAGGAGGCCTCATCGCGGCGGAAAAAGCATCGGGAGATGCAGGGCGCCAACAGGTCCCCGCGCCCCTCACCCCGCTTCGTCTCGTCACGCACGTATGACTTTAGTCACAGCCAGAAGTGAGGATTGGCCCATAGAATGGACTCTCCGGATGAAGACGCCGATTGCCGAGGCAGACCATGGCGATGATTTCTGGCAACGATGATGAGAGGAGAAGCGGACCTGCCGCGGAATATTCCCCATCGAAGTGGGTGAATTCCCCCACAGTCGAGAGGGCGTCGGGGGACATCGCGCCCATCTCATCCGGCCATCAAGTGTCGAATCTGCTGCAAGATGCACCGCCTGGGCCGATGACCGCTCGACTCGGTGACTTCGGGAGCGGGGTGTGGAACGCCCTTTGCATCACAGGCCATCAGAGCAGACAGGGAGCGAGCGCATGAGCGGATCCAGGTATAAGACGATCATACCGGACATCGAATTCTGGAAGGGGATGATCCCCTGTCAGGCCGCCTGCCCCATCAAGACCGATGCCGGCCGATACGTTCAACTCATCGCCCAAGGGCGATATGAGGAAGCCTACCTGACGGCCCGATCGCCGAATCCCTTCGCTTCGGTGTGTGGCCGCATCTGCGCCGCTCCCTGCGAAGATCAATGTCGTCGAGGGAAGATCGACGCGCCCATCAGCATTCGCGCGCTGAAACGGTTCGTCTGTGAGCGCTACGGCGTGGAATCGATGGAACCGGATACCCAGAACAAGTTGTTCGAAGGCGGGACGGAGCCGGGCAACAAGACGCTCTGGCATCTGCCCGTATTGACGGCCAGTCGAACGAACGTGGCCCGCGGGCAAAAGGTGGCCGTCGTGGGAGCCGGACCCGCCGGTCTGTCCTGCGCGCACGATCTGGCCCTCATGGGCTATGAGGTGACCATCTTCGAGGCGACGGACATGCCCGGAGGGATGATGGTACACGGCATCCCCGAATTCCGATTGGCGCGATCGATCATCGACAAGGAGATCGACAAGGTTCTCAGCCTGGGCGTGACGCTGGAGCTGAACCGACCGCTCGACGAGACGTTCGGACTTCGGGAATTGCGGGAACTGGGATTCCAGGCGGTGTTCCTCAGCGTGGGCACGCAGCGAGGACGGGACTTGCAGATCGAAGGGGCTGATCTGGATGGCGTCATCAAAGCCATCGACTTTCTCATCAACGTGAATCACGGCTATCGCGTGAACCTCGGGCGGCGCGTGCTGGTCATCGGCGGTGGGTTCGTCGCTTTCGATGCCGCGCGTCTGGCGCTGCGCACGGCGCTGGAGATGGAATCGGAGC
>RFHM01000162.1 GCA_003696865.1 Acidobacteriota bacterium
GGAGTTCTCGTGCCCTATGGATCCCGTTGTGACTGCCAGTCATCCGCTTCACGCACCTTCTACTGCCCATTACCCAACACACTATCTCTCACGTGATGAGCTTTACGTTTTTCGGTTTTTCAGATTATAATAAATGTTTCATTATTATGATTGAAATGTTGCAGTGGAAAGCTCAACCCGAGGCGGCGACACGACCCGAGAAGGCGCATTCGGTGAGGCGCCTTTTTTCATCGCCGTCCATATTCTGAGGAGGATACGTCAATCTATGGAGACGACAACCGTTGTTGAGGAGAAACCGCAGCCGCGCATCCAAGAACTGGAGACGGTCACTATCCGGTTCTCCGGCGACTCCGGCGATGGCATGCAACTGACCGGGACGCAGTTCACCAATACCACGGCGCTGGCCGGGAACGATCTGGCCACCTTGCCCGATTTCCCCGCTGAGATTCGTGCTCCGGCCGGCTCTCTGCCCGGAGTGAGCAGCTTTCAAGTGTGCTTCAGCAGTCACGACATCCGCACTCCCGGCGATCAACCCGATGTGCTCGTGGCCATGAATCCGGCGGCGCTGAAAGTGAATCTCCCCGAACTGGTCGACGGAGGCGTGATCATCATCAATACCGATGGGTTCAATGAGGTGAATCTCAAGAAAGCCAAATATGATTCCAACCCGCTCGAAGATGGAACATTGGCCCGCTATCGCGTCTACAAGATTCCCATCACGTCGCTGACTTTGAAGGCGCTCAAGGATGTGAACATCTCTCACAAGCAGGCCGAACGGTGCAAGAACTTTTTCGCTTTGGGATTGATGTACTGGCTGTATGATCGTCCTATTGATGCCACACTGAAATGGATCGAACGGCGCTTCGCCGATCAGCCGGAATTGATCCAGGCCAATCAGACGGCACTCCGAGCCGGATACGCCTACGGCGAAGCGACGGAGATGTTCACCACTCATTACCGCGTGCGGCGGGCCGCGATCGAACCCGGCGTCTACCGCAACGTCACCGGCAACGAGGCTACGGCGCTGGGCTTTGTGGCCGCTTCTCAACTGGCTGGGCGCCCGCTGTTTTATGCCAGCTATCCGATCACGCCGGCCAGTGATATCCTCCATGCGCTGGCCCGATATAAGAACTTCGGCGTCAAGACGTTTCAAGCCGAGGATGAAATCGCCGCCATGTGTGCCGCCATTGGCGCCGCCTTCGCCGGCAATCTGGGATTGACGGGGACGAGCGGTCCGGGTCTGGCGCTGAAATCGGAAGCCATCAACCTGGCGGTGATGGCGGAATTGCCGGTCGTCGTCGTGGACGTACAGCGCGCCGGTCCCAGCACGGGCATGCCGACCAAGACCGAGCAGGCCGATCTTCTCCAGGCTCTGTTCGGGCGCAACAGTGACAGCCCGGTCGCCGTCGTCGCACCGGCCACGCCCGCCGATTGCTTCATCATGGCCATCGAAGCCTTTCGCCTCGCCACCAAGTACATGGTTCCGGTCATCTATCTTTCGGACGGATACTTGGGCAACGGGTCGGAGCCTTGGCGGATTCCTTCCCTGGATGAATTGCCCCGTATCGAATTGCAATTCCGAACCGATCCGGAAGGATTTTACCCCTACCTGAGGGACGAACGAACGTTGGCGCGACCTTGGGCCCTGCCCGGCACGCCAGGATTGGAGCATCGTATCGGCGGGCTGGAGAAGGAGCACATTACCGGGAACGTCAGCTACGACCCGGATAATCATATGCTCATGACGCAACTTCGGGCCGAGAAGGTGGCGCGCATCGCCGAGGATATTCCCGATGTGGAGGTGTTCGGCGCTCCCCAAGGGGAACTCCTGGTCGTGGGTTGGGGAAGCACCTATGGAGCGATCACCTCGGCCGTGGAGCATCTACAAGCGCGCGGCGTTTCCGTCTCCAGCGTTCACCTGCGTTATCTGAATCCCTTCCCGCGCAACCTGGGAGCGGTCCTCTCCCGATTCGAGAAAATTCTCGTTCCCGAACTGAACTATGGGCAATTAGCGCTGGTGCTTCGCGCCCGATACCTGGTGGAGACCATATCGTTCCCCAAGGTGAAGGGCAAACCATTCAAGATCGCCGAGATCGTCGAGAAGATCGAGGAGGTGCTGGAACGATAGGCCTCGAGCGCCACACTGGAGGCGCACCTCCATTTTCAGTCCAGCAAGGAGCATGACGCCATGAGTACACAGGACAACGGACGCCAAGGTAATGGACACCAAGGAGTCGTCAAGTTGACGCGCAAGGATTTCGTCTCCGATCAGGAAGTGCGATGGTGCCCGGGATGTGGAGACTACTCGATTCTGGCCCAGGTGCAAAAAGTGCTTCCCGATCTGGGCATTCCTCGGGAAAAATTCGTCTTCGTCTCAGGCATCGGCTGTTCCAGTCGTTTTCCCTACTACATGAACACGTATGGATTCCATACCATCCACGGTCGAGCGCCAGCAGTGGCTACGGGCATCAAGGCGACCAATCCAGACCTCTCCGTCTGGGTGATCACCGGTGATGGTGATGGGTTGAGCATCGGCGGTAATCACCTGCTCCACACGCTGCGGCGCAATGTGGATGTGAACATCATCCTGTTCAACAATCGCATTTATGGCTTGACCAAAGGGCAATATTCGCCCACTTCCGAATTCGGCAAGAGAACGAAATCGACGCCCTTCGGCTCGATCGATTGGCCGCTGAATCCGCTGAGCGTCGCCCTCGGCGCCGGAGCCACGTTCGTGGCCCGATCCGTCGATCGGGATACCAAGCATCTGGCCGCTGTCATCGAACGGGCCGCCCGGCATAAAGGCTCTTCATTCGTCGAAGTCTTACAGAACTGCAATATCTTCAACGATGGAGCGTTCGAGCCGTTCGCCGGGCGATCGGTTCGCGACGACCGCCTACTCTACCTGGAGCATGGTCAGCCGCTCGTCTTCGGGAAAGACCGCGACAAGGGCATCCGCTTGAATGGGTGCCGCCTGGAAGTCGTCCAACTCGGAGATGGGGTCACGGAATCCGATCTGGTGGTTCACGATGAGCGCGCCGAGGAGCCCAATCTGGCTTTCATGCTCGCTCATCTGGATTACCCGGAATATCCCGTGCCCGTTGGCGTCTTCCGCGCCGTTGACCGACCCACCTATGAGGATCTCCTCGAAGACCAGATTCAAGCGGCCATTCGCCAGCAAGGCGAAGGAGACCTGGAGAAACTCCTGCACAGCGGATATACCTGGACCGTAGAGTGAATGGTGGTCAGCGGTCAGCCTGCGAGAGAGAATGAAATCCCGGAGGGCTGATCGCTGACCGATGCGGCACGCGTCGTCCACCTCGCCCGACGGCAATGGTGAAGAGCATTGCCCTCAGCGCACAACGCCCCTCCTTCGAAAATCACCGCCAAGGCGCAAAGAACGCAGAGATCCTCCAACAGGCTCTTTTCATCCTCTCGGTGTGGCTCGGGCGCGCCATGGGCGACTCCCAAGGGAATCAGGTCTGGATCGATTCCCCTTTCCAAACCAACGAGCGATCGATGGAGTACAGGGGGGCGAGAGAGCCAGGCCTCATGAGAAGGCCAAATGCCCATCGCCGCCCGAAGGGTGAACTCACCCTACCACTACACGCTCACCGTTCTCGTCGTACTCGTAGATCTTGCCCGGTTCCTCGCCATCGGTGAGCTTGTGCGAGCCATCACACCAGGGTTCAGGATCGGCTCCTTGCCAGTTCTTGGAGAGGCCACATCGGCAAATCCACTTATCTCCAACCTTCAGAGGTCTGGTCGCATGATGGATGACTTTCCTGGCCATCGCGTTCGCTCCTCCCATGAAGGATATAAAGGGGACGTATGGTAGCGATGAGTTCGCCGGCTGTCAACGATGGGCATCGTCGACGGTGCGCCGACTCAACGCCGGTCGCCTCGAGAGCGTCCTATTGGGGCCTGAGACGAAGAGCCCAGAAAATCCCGCCCGGGGAGGTTGGCGAGCCTCCATCAACCGGGGATGGTCGTATTCCGCCACCCGATCACTCCATGTCCAGCGTACCGGCGTCATCGGGCAGTGCGGCCAGAATCTCGTTGATGTCGAATGGATACGTCAGGTGAAGGATACGCGTTCTCCGTTCGGCCAGCTCCCCAATGAGACGTTCGACGAGGCGGTCGATCTCGGCCTGGAAGCGACGGTCGATGGAGCGGACGCCATCATCGATGAGCCATTCGTTGACGATGGGCACCTTGACGAGCAGCGTGTACGTCGTGATCCACTCTTTGACCAGTTCATCCAGATACGATCGGCGGCCAAACTTATGGCAATAGTAGGCGTAATTATCCAGGACCGACCGGTCGCAGACGACGACGTCGGCTCGGAGCGATGCCTCCAACTCGGCGATGATATGTCGGTGCAAGATCCAAAGCTGACCGGACTCGGAAGTCGCTTCGTTGATCGGGAAGGGGCTGCGACGGGCCATCTCGACGACGAGTTCCACGGCGCGTCCGCGCTTCTGTAATTCGGTGCACAGGGAGAATGCCAGTGCCGTCTTCCCACACCCGTGCGATCCAATGATGGCGATCTTCATGTGGATTCCTCCATCGTGGCTTGTCGGGGCACCATCGATGATAGCCTGACCGTCTGGTAACCGAACAGGCGGGCGAAATGGGCGATCAGATGGTGTTCGAGTTGCGACCACACGATCCGATCTCCTTTCCATTGAGCGAGAGCGGCAACGCGCCGATCGTCCAGCCCGCAAGGGATGATGAGCTTGAAAGCCTCCAGATCGGGATGTACGTTGAGCGCGAATCCGTGCATGGTCACGCCTCGGGAAATGGAGACGCCAATGGCGGCGATTTTGCCCCGCTCGGTCCAGACGCCGATGAAGCCGGAGCGTCGGAATGCCCGGACGCCATACTCGGCCAGCGTGCGAATGAGCACCTCCTCGAGCATCCATACGTATCGGCGCGGTCCAGCAATGCGGCGTTCCCGCAGATGAATGATGGGGTAACCGACCAGTTGTCCCGGACCATGGAAAGTGACATCGCCGCCGCGCTCGACCGCGTGGAGCTCGATGCCCCGGACGGCCAACGTACGAGCATCGACCAGGACGTGATCGAGGGTGGCCCGCCGACCGAGAGTGATGACCGGTTCATGCTCCACCAGAATGAGGCGATCGGGACATCGGCCCTGCTGACGCGCTCGCCGGAACCAACGTTGGAGTTCGAGCACCACCGCGTATGGTTGTCGGCCCAATCGATAGACTTCCAGCATCGTTCGATTTTACCCCATGATCGCCCACCGGCCCAACCGCCATACGAGGCTCGAGAGGCCAACGACAAGGAACATATCCCGGGCGGGCCGTCGATGGTGAGTCTCCGTCAACGTCCCGGTAGGGCACCACCGTTCTTCTCAGCCATAGACGGGGCCCCCCTCTGTTGCTAGAATGAATTTTTATGAAGGTCATCATCAACGGCGAGCCGCGCGACGTTCCCGACCGGCTGAACGTGGAGGAACTCATCGAACATCTCGGTCTCCAAGGGGAGCGCGTTGCCGTCGAACGAAATCGAGAAATTGTCCGCCGCGCCGACTGGGCGACGACGCTCCTCCGAGAAGGGGATGAACTGGAGATCGTCCACTTCGTCGGGGGAGGGTTGAGGGGGCGATCGCGATCTCGCTTTTTGCCAAACGCGCCGCAGTGAAGTAAAATAAGTGCTTAGGACATTTCAACTGGGAAGAACGACAGCCTTATGAGCACAGCTAATGACGTGTTAACCGTAGCCGGACACGCGTTCCGATCGCGCCTGATCGTGGGCACGGGGAAGTATCGTTCCTATCAAGTCATGGTCGAAGCCCTGGAACGCAGTGGGGCGGAATGGGTCACCGTCGCCGTGCGACGAGTCAATCTCAATCGCAACGAGGACTCGCTCCTCAACTACATCGATCCCCATCGGTACAAGCTACTGCCCAATACGGCCGGTTGCTACACCGTCGAAGAGGCCATTCGTACGGCTCATCTGGCCCGTGAGGCGCTGGAGACCCCATTCA
Source organism: Acidobacteriota bacterium (assembly GCA_003696865.1). Lineage (GTDB taxonomy): Bacteria > Acidobacteriota > Blastocatellia > HR10 > J050 > J050. The sequence goes on from RFHM01000162.1 coordinate 6,017, forward strand.
TCAAGTTGGAGGTGATTGGCGACGAGAAGACGCTCTTCCCCGATAACCAGGCGACCATTGAGGCGGCCGCTCGATTGGTGAAGGAGGGATTCGTCGTCATGCCTTACGTGACGGACGATCTCATCGTGGCCAAGAAGCTCGTCGACGTGGGCGTGGCCGCCGTCATGCCCCTGGCCGCGCCCATTGGGTCGGGATTGGGCATCCAGAACTATGCCAATCTGCGCATCCTGCGCGAACAGATCACCGAAGTCCCCCTCATTGTGGATGCCGGCGTGGGGACGGCGTCCGATGCCGTCATCGCCATGGAATTGGGCTATGATGGGGTGTTGATGAACACGGCCATCGCCCAGGCCGAGAATCCACCGCTGATGGCCGAGGCCATGCGACATGCCATCGAAGCCGGTCGGAAAGCGTATCTGGCCGGGCGCATTCCGAAGAAACTCTACGCCACTGCCAGCAGTCCACTGGAGGGCGTCATCGGGCGAGGGATGAGCCGGTGAACGCTGACCATCCCCTCTCAACCCACGAGCTCGATCTCTCCTCCACGAACACCGTCTCTGGGTGGAATGGGCTGGTCAGCCGTGCCCAGAAACATGGTGAATGGCTGGTTCAGCTCCGATTGCTGACCACGGGTGAATCATGGCATGCGTTCCGATTCGCATCTGCTGATTGATGAGCGTTTCACATCGGCCGAACAGCGATTCGATCTCTGGCGGCGGAAGGCCGGATATGTCCTCGGGCCGCTCGTCTTCCTTGTCATTCTCCTCGCTCCTTTCCCTTCGCTGACGCCAGCGGCTCATCGGCTGGCGGCTATTGCGGCGGCCACCGCCGTGTTATGGGTCACCGAAAGCCTACCCCTGCCGGTGACTGCCTTGCTGGGTGCGGTGAGCTGCGTCATCCTGGGCGTGGCGCCGGCCGGTGAAGTGTTCACGCCGTTTGCCGATCCACTGATCTTTTTGTTCATCGGCTCATTCATCATTGCGCGGGCGATCTTTGTCCACCAACTGGATCGACGAGTGGCCGCGATGGTTCTCGGTCGGCGATGGATTGCCGGCCGGCCCGCGCGCGTCCTGTTGGCGTTCGGTGGATTGACGTTTTTGCTCTCGATGTGGTTGAGCAACACGGCGACGACGGCGATGATGTTTCCCATCGGTCTCTCCATCCTCGCTCGCTTCTCCTCGGCTGCCGGAAAGCTCGCTCCTCAAGATCAAAAATACGCTGCCGCCCTCATGTTGATCACGGCATATAGTGCTTCGGTCGGGGGCATCGCGACCCCGGTGGGAACGCCGCCCAATGTCATTGCGCTCGGTTACCTGCGGGAATTAACGTCCTATGAGATCGCCTTCTTCGATTGGATGATGGTGGCTGTGCCGATTACCGGTCTCTTTTTCTTGATCATGTATGTGTACTTCGCCAGGCTGTGTCGGCCATCGGTAGAGCGCATTCCTCTGGAGGTTCGTCGTTCGTCGGAGAAACTCACCCGGGCTCAACGTGGCGTGATCATCGCCTTCGCCACGACGGTGCTCTTATGGCTCCTGCCCGGCGTGCTGAGCGTGATCCTTGGTCGCTCCCACCCCTTATCGCAGACGCTCCGGACGGTGCTTCCAGAGAGCGTAGTCGCCATTCTGGGAGCCGTCTTACTGTTCATCTTGCCCGGCGATCGCGACGATTCTGGAGAGACGCGCCGCGTATTGGTGTGGTCCGAAGCGACCCAGATCGACTGGGGAACGATCCTGCTGTTTGGCGGTGGATTGGCCCTGGGTAAGCTGCTCTTCCGGACGGGATTGGCCGATCGCATCGGTGAGGCATTCAAGAGCATGGTGGGCGCCGGATTCCCTATGGGCGCGAGCCTGCTCATGATTCTGGCCGCCGCGCTGGTGAGCGTGCTGTTGACCGAGTTGATCTCCAACACGGCGGCGACCAGCATGCTGATTCCCATCATCATCGCCACCGCCCATAGCGCCGGAATCGATCCGCTGGGGCCGACTCTGGGAGCGACGTTCGCCGCTTCGATGGCGTTCGTCCTGCCGGTGTCGACGCCACCGAATGCCATCGTGTATGGATCGGGATATGTTCCGGTGACCCGGATGATTCGCTATGGACTCATCCTCGATGCCATTGGCATTCTTCTGGTGACCGGTGGCGTGTATGCACTGCGCTCGCTCATCGGATGAACGGAAGCCGTTCTACAGGTCGGAACTCCGTCGCGCCGGCGTTTGACGGACGCACGCGGCGAACGCCGATGGCTCCGCTCGGCGAGCGGCATCTTGCCATCGGGTATGAGCGTCGAGCGGGCCAGAAGGAGCGACGTTTCGCTCTGAAGATTTCGGGTTTAGAATGTAACTGGTGATGGTTGTCGAGGTGAAACTTCCTCCACATTTTCTGGAGACGCTTCCCGATCCTACGGGCGCGCGCCGATTCATCGAGCGATTACAGCGCGAACATCCTACACTCGCTCGACGGGCGGTGGAACGGCCAACCTGGGTGGCCAATCTCCTCGTCCTGGCAGCCCATAGTCCCTTCCTGGCCGAGATCATGCTCCGGCATCCAGAATATGTGGAATGGTTAGGCTCGGAGCGAGATCTCAAGCGGATGAAATCAAAGGAGGAGCTCCTCGAAGACCTGGCCCGTTTCGCTGCTATCCACTCCACGTTGAGCGAGTCAGCGATCCTCTCCCGATTCAAGCATCGTGAGTGGTTGCGCATCTATCTGCGCGATTGTCTGAAACTGGCCACTCTCTCGGAGACGACGCTGGAGTTATCCAATCTGGCCGACGTTGTGCTGCAGCACGCCCTCTGGCACAGTTATCAACGATTGATCAACCAATACGGCACGCCTGAGGTCAGGGACGCCCGCGGGCGCATCCAGCCGGCGGCGTTCGCCATCGTAGCTTTAGGGAAACTGGGCAGCCAGGAGCTCAACTACGCCTCGGATATCGATCTCCTGTATCTCTACTCACAATCTGGAACGACCTCGACCGGCCAATTGACGAACAAGGAATTCTTCGTCAAGTTAGCTGAACACATCACCGAAGTCGTCGGTGGCACTGGCGAAGAGGGCGCCGTTTATCGCATCGATCTGCGGTTGCGCCCACATGGTCGCGCCGGCGACATCGCCATCTCACTGAATGAAGCCATCGCCTACTACCGGCGGATAGCCCAACCATGGGAACGTCAGGCGCTCATCCGTGCTCGCTGTGCCGCGGGGAGCGAAGCGCTGGTCCAGCAGTTCATGACGGCGGTGAGGGATGATATTTATCCTCTTCGCCCTTCGCCACAATTGCTGGAGGAGATACGAGCGGTCAAGGAGAAGATCGATCGCGAGACGAGTCGGCGCCATCGGGGCATCCACGTCAAGCTCGGCCGTGGCGGTATTCGCGAGATCGAGTTCATCGTCCAGGCCTTGCAGTTGTATTACGGGGGACGCGAGCCGTGGATTCGAGTCGGTCCCATCTTGATCGGATTGCAGCGATTGGCGGACAAAGGCATGATTTCGGAGACCGATCACGCTCGCCTCTCCGAAGCTTACACGTTTCTCCGCACGGTGGAGCATCGACTGCAGATGGAGCAAGGACTACGGACGCACGTCGTCCCCCTGGATGCGACGCGACTCGATCTGCTGGCCAAACGCTTGGGCTACCTGACCGAGGCCCGCCCGGGACGCGCTTTTCTGGACGATGTGCAACGCCACATGGCCCATGTGGAAGCACTGTTTGAGAGCTTGTTCCGCGGTGGGCGGCGAAGTCGAGTCAGACGATGGACGCCACCGCACGATGAACTGGAATGGCGACGGGTGGCGTTGACCGAAGCATTGGACCAGCTCGTCGCTGCCTTCGGCGCCAGCGAGTCGGCTCGCACGGCGCTCGATGCTCGCGTCCCCGTGGCACTCGGTGCAACTCTCAATCCCGGTCGAGCGACGAAAAACTTCATCGCTTTCGCTCAATCGCTGAACCACGCCTTGGCGGAAGAACCTCCCCTGGCCAGGATGGGCCCGGTTTCGGATGAGGCGTTTCTGGACATCGTAGAAAAACTCGTTCGATTTTTCGGCGTCAGTCAATTCTTCTCGCAAATTCTCCTCTCCCATCCGCGACTCGTCTCTCAACTCCTGAAAACGACCGAGGAGCGCATGGAACGAACCGTGGAAGCGTACCGACGGCGGTTGGACGTCGCTGTGACCGATCTGCCCGCCGATCTCCTGCCCCGCATGAACGCGCTCCGACGGCGGTGGCATGAAGAACTCCTCCACATCGGCTATCGAGATATCACCGGCATGGCCTCGCTACGCGAGACCAATGTCGCGCAGACGGCGTTGGCGCGCGCCTCGTTGATGGTGGCCAGCGAGCTGGCGTTTCGAGAATTGGAAGGAAAGTTCGGAGCATTGATCGCGCCTCCCCGATACGTCATCCTGGGATTGGGGCGGTTAGGCCATAACGGCATGGATTACAATTCCGATTTGGATATCCTCGTCGTCTATGATGAAAACCAGGGGAGCCCATTGCCCGGCCTTGGCGCTCAGGAAGCATACGGAATGTTCGTCCAACGCCTGGTACACATTCTCTCGGCGATCACGCGCGAGGGCATGCTCTACACGGTCGATTTGCGGCTGCGACCCGATGGTCATAGCGGCCCTCTGGCCCATAGTGGCGCGGCATTCCTCGATTATGTCAGACAGAGAGCGGCCATCTGGGAGCATCTGGCTTATCTGAAAGCTTATCCGGTGGCCGGGGACCCGACATTCGCCGAGATGATGTATCGCCAATTGCAAGCCCATATCCTCCACGCGCACCGATCGCACTTCGGAGAACTGGCTCGCCAGATCCGCGAGATCCGTCAGCGTCTGGAACGAGAGAAGGCGCGCGGCGTCGAGCGACGCAACATCAAGTACGGGACGGGCGGGATGTTGGATGTCTACTTCGCCACTCGATATCTCCAGTTGAAGCATCACATTCCCGATCCGCCAGAGCGCGGAACGCTCCCTCTGATCGATCACCTACTCGATTGTGGCGCGTTGGATGCCGAGCAGCATCGGGTACTGTTTGACGGATACGCCTTCCTGCGTCGCACGGATCATTGTCTGCGGCTCCTGTTCGATCGGCCGAAGAATACCTTGCCGGCGAACCGCGAACGGCTCAATGATTTGGTTCGACTGTTCGGCTCCGATTCGATAGAGCAGTGGCAACGGGCCTACGAGTCTCACACGACGAACATCCGACGGGTCTATGAGCACATCCTCGCCGCGGCGTCCTGAGACGAACGCCCGAGCGTGAGAGGGCATGACCAGCCGGTATCGTTAATGACAGAGTTCAGGCAGCCCGCCGCCTCGGAGATGAACGAGGTAATCTTCTTCGCCCTGGAATGCTCGCCCCCGAACGAAGCATCGTTTCTCTTTTCCACGCGGGAATCCCCCTGCTAGATGAGCGTACCATCGGCCTGGCGCAGTTCCGAGGGAGCCTCCCATGGCGCGCTCGAGCCACATCGAGGGATGAACATGGCCTCTTGGAGAATCCTGGCGTTCTCTGCGCCTCTGCGGTGATGTTCGAAGGAGGACATACGGTCGCCGCTCTCGACAAATTATCGGGGACCGAGCCGGATGTGCATGCACCGGTTCATGATGGGAGTGACTTCGGAGAAGACGGCCAGAATGGCTTCGATCACCTCCACGCCGGTCATCGAGCGCACCTCTTCCTCCCGGAGAGGATAGAAAAGCTGGAATCCGCACCAATCATCGGGAGGCGCCTCGGTCAGCATCCGGCGAAGTTGCCGAGCGCCTTGAAAATCGCGCGGCGTCACTTCGCGATATGCGGCCCAGTTCCCGGCGAAGAGGTGAAATCCATCGCGGCGGACGAGCCGTCGGAGGAGCCGTTCCAATTGACCATTGGGTTTCAACTGCGCCAACAATCGGTGCCAATCCCAATCGTCCCGGAGTTCGGATTCGGGATATTCGTCGGGGGCCTGCAGGAAGCCACGCTCGACCTGCATTCCCGCTTTGAACGCGCTCTCCTCGCGGGCCATGGAGATGAAATACTTGGCGCAACCGAAGCTCACATGACTGGAGAGCGGCTTCGCCAGACGATTAGCGCGAGGGAACCATCCGATCCATTGCCAATAGACGCCGCGTCCCCAGCGAACGGTGACGAACGGTTCTCCAAAGCCCGATTCCAATGCTGCTTTGAGAATCCGCGTGATTCGTTGGTGGGGATCGAGGCGACCGACGCGAATCCCGCGTTGAAAGTCGATCCATTCGGGGCGAAACTCGGCACCCCGGGGAACGAGGAGTCGAGGGACAGAAGGCGTCTCCAACGCGCGCCGCTTTCTTTTCACGGGTGCCATTTTAAAAGCGATAGAGGATGCGGATCAAGGAATGGAACAAAGGGACGTCTCGGGCCACCGGATACGCCATGTGGATTGAAGAGGGTAACGGACATGCGCTCATCCCATTCAGCGTCTGAATCGCCAGAAAGATCGACGCACGGGAAGCGATTTGACCATCACCAGCGCATCATCGCCGTTGGCATAGTAGTGAGGCAATCGCTCGGTGATCGTGTAACCGAGCTTCACATAGAGTTGTTGCGCCGGGCGATTCCCGGTGCGAACCTCCAGACGGGTGATCGTCGCGCCACGCTTGATGAACCCGCGCTCGATCTCCCCCATGAGCAGGCGGCCGATGCCCTGACGTCGCCACTCCGGGGCGACGCCCACCGAGATCACGTGTCCTACGCCCCCCGGTTCGAGCATTCCCACGGCGAAGCCGATCATCGTGCCATCGGCCAGTTCCACTTTCCTGGCCACAACCTGAGGATTCGTGAGGAGATATTGAAATGTTTCCAGATCATAGGCTTCCCCATCGGTGAAACAACGTTGATCGAGTTCCCAGCAGGCCCGTGCATCTTTGATGGTCATTCGCTGTATGGTGATGTTGGTCGCCATGGTCTTCAAACCTCACTCTCCGGCATCTCAGCCATATGATACTTGGCGGGCACACTTCACGCAATCCTGCGTGCGGGGATCGTCGTTCCATAAAGATAGCGCTCCCGAGCGGCCGGAAGCAGGTGCCATCCTCTCCAGCCAACGGATGAAACGCAAGGGCGTCCTCGTCGATGGGCGGTCGATCATCTTCGCTTCCCGAATGCTCTCTCGGCGCCCTCCCGCCGGGGCTCAGTTGAAGCGGAGATCCCTCGTTTCGCCGTAGACCACGGCGCATGCATCTGATATGATTTACCGTTTTTAAAACCATAAGAGCTCAGGCAGAGCCGGCGATGCCCTGGCTCCTGCCTGGTTGGGGAGAGTGAAACGGATATGCCGGTAGACCTGGAGAAGATTCGATCGCTGTGCAAACGGCGAGGATTCATCTTTCCGTCGAGCGAAATCTATGGTGGATTAGAGAGCACGTGGGATTACGGTCCGCTCGGTGTAGAGATGAAAAATAACGTCAAACGCGCCTGGTGGCGGGCCGTGGTGTACGAACGGGACGATATGGAGGGATTGGATGCGGCCATTTTGATGAATCGCTGGGTGTGGAAGTATTCGGGTCATGAAGATACCTTCTCCGATCCTCTGGTGGATTGTCGGGAGTGTAAGCGACGATTTCGCGCCGACCACGTTCAGGGCCGGACATGTCCCGAGTGCGGCGGAGAACTGACCGAGCCGCGCATGTTCAATCTCATGTTCAAAACGTTCATGGGACCGGTGGAAGACGAGTCGGCGCTGGTCTATCTGCGACCGGAGACGGCGCAGGGAATCTTCGTCAACTTTTTGAACGTGCAGACGACCATGCGGCGGAAATTGCCTTTCGGCATCGCGCAGATCGGGAAGGCGTTCCGCAATGAGATCACGCCGGGAAATTTCACCTTTCGCACTCGCGAATTCGAGCAGATGGAAATCGAATATTTCGTCAAACCGGGAACCGATGAGGAATGGTTCGAGCGCTGGGTCGAGGAGCGATTCAACTGGTACCTGCGCTTGGGCATCCGACGGGAGAATTTACGCCAGCGCGAGCAATCCCCAGACGAGCTGGCCCATTACGCCAAACGCACCATCGACATCGAGTATCTCTTCTCCATCGGTTGGTCGGAGATCGAAGGCATCGCGAACCGAACCGATTTCGATTTGCGCGCCCATTCCAAATCCAATCCCGAGAATGCGCATAGCATCGAGAACCTGACGTATTTCGATCCCCAGACGAACGAACACATCACGCCCTACGTGATCGAACCATCGGCCGGTGTGGATCGCACCATGCTCGCTTTCCTGGTCGATGCCTACCACGAAGAAGAGGTTCGAGGACAGAAGCGGGTGGTGCTCAAGCTCCACAAGGAACTGGCTCCCATCAAAGTGGCCGTCCTGCCGCTCTTGAGGAATCGTCCGGAGATCGTCGAGATGGCCAAACGCATCAAGAGGGATCTCCAGTCGGTCATCCACACCGTGTATGACGATACGGGCTCCATTGGCCGGCTCTATCGGCGACAGGACGAGATCGGGACGCCGTTCTGCGTCACTGTGGACGTCCAATCGCTCGACGATCAGCAAGTGACCATCCGCGATCGCGATACCATGGAGCAGATTCGTATCGCCGCCGATCAGGTGAAGGCATACTTCCTAGAACAGTTTGGATGCCACATCTGAAGACCCCGGAGAGGTGATCGTATGCCGAAGAAAAGAGTGACCGCGCCGGTCGAGCGAGAGCGCGAACATCCGGCCCGGTTAGACCTGATCCACGAGATGATCAATCGCTATCCGGATCTGCCGCCAGAGGCGATCTTCAAGGAAGATATGCTTCGCACCGGACTGGCATTCAGTCCCGAGGCCCTCCGACTGGCGGCGCGCTTCAAGTCCAAGGCCTACTTCATCTTCTCCTTCGATCTGGTCCCTCTGGCCGAAATGGCGCAGCAGGAGCATCTCTACGCGCCGGAAGAAATCGCCCTGGAAGGGGGTCCCTATGACTTCCGTCGCACCATCGTCTCCGTGCGCTTGAACCCTCGTTCGCCGTATCGCGTGGACGTCGTCCAGGGGCAGGCCGTATTGAAACTGGAAGGGACGCCTATTGCCGATGTCTACTTTGAACCCGTCCCCGCGTACTACACGCGCACGCTGTCTAATGGCAAGCGGGTGATCGATATCGCTCCCACCATCGAATGGGGATATCTCGTCTACCTGACCGTGTATCGCATCTGCCAGTACTTTGGCGAGCACGAGGAATGTCGGTTCTGCGACATCAATGAAAATTACCGTCAGCAGATCGCCGCCGGACGGCCCTATACCGGCGTGAAGTCGATAGAGGAGATTCTGGAGGCGCTGGAGATCATTCAAGAGACGGATACCGTCAGCCAGGCCTATACCATCACCGGCGGGAGCATCACCACCAGGCTGAAGGGACTGACCGAAGTCGACTTCTATGCCCGATATGCCGAAGCGATCGAACGCGCCTTCCCGCGACGTTGGATCAGTAAAATGGTCGTTCAGGCGCTGCCCAAAGACGAAGTGAAAAAATTCAAGGACGCGGGCGTGCAAATTTACCACCCGAACTATGAAGTGTGGGACGAGCGTTTGTTCGCTCTTCTCTGTCCGGGCAAGGCGCGTTTCATCGGTCATCGGGAGTGGGTTCGGCGCATCCTGGACGCCGCCGAGATCTTCGGTCCCACACACGTCATTCCCAATTTCGTCGCCGGCATCGAGATGGCCAAGCCCTACGGATTTCAGACGGTCGATGAAGCGATCGCGTCGACGGCCGAAGGATTGGATTTTTTCATGTCGCATGGGATCTGCCCTCGATTCACGACGTGGTGCCCGGAACCGCTCACCGCGCTCGGTCCACAGAATCCCCAAGGCGCTCCGCTGGAGTATCACGTTCGGTTGCTGCGCGTATGGCGTGATACGCATGCCAAGTATCGGCTGCCGGTTCCCCCCGGATATGGTGACCCGGGCATTGGTCGCGCCGTCTTCTCGGTCAGCGCATTCATGGATGTCATCGATGTTGGCCATGGCTCCACTATGGCCGCATCTCGGGACGGGACGGAGAGCGCCGATGCGCGCAGGATGCACACCGGCTGAATGGAGCGTGGGAGGCGAGCTTCCCTGCATATGGGCATCCGGTTGAACTCTCGTTGAGCGTTGACGTGGCCGCCATTCATCACATCACCAATCAGACCATTCACCCCATCGTTCTCTCCATCTGCCGCGCCATCAGCCGTGCCGGTGGACGGGCGCTGATGGTCGGAGGCGGCGTGCGCGATCGATTGATGGGGGTGACATCGAAGGATTACGACCTGGAGGTGTATTACCTCCAGCCCGACGCCCTGGAATCGTTGCTCCGGCAGTTTGGCCCCGTCAACACGGTGGGCGCCCGATTCACCGTCTACAAGCTTCGCCTCCAAGGAGACCAGGAAGAATCATTAGAGATCGATATCAGCTTGCCGCGTCGGGAATCGAAAGTGGGCCGGGGACATCGCGGATTCGCTGTGACCGGTGACCCCTTCATGTCGTTCGAAGAAGCGGCTCGCCGTCGCGATTTCACCATCAACGCCATCATGTATGATCCTTTGAAAGAGGAGATCATCGACCCCTTCCACGGCGTCCAGGATATCGAACGCGGGATCATCCGAGCTGTAGACCCACGCACATTCGGCGAAGACAGCCTGCGCGTATTGCGCGCCATGCAATTTGCCGCCCGATTCGAATTCCGGATCGAGTCGAACACCGAGGAACTCTGCCGATCGATCGATCTGACCGACCTGCCCAGGGAGCGCGTATGGGGCGAATTCGAGAAACTCTTCTTGCTCGCTCGACGTCCATCCATTGGATTGCAGGCGGCCCTCGATTTGCTCATCATCGACAAACTGCTGCCCGATCTGAAACCGATGGTCGGATGTCCTCAGGACCCCGAGTGGCACCCGGAGGGCGACGTTTGGGTCCACACGTTGATGGCCGTCGATCGAGCAGTGGAGTTGACCGAGGGACTCCCCAAGGAGAAGAAACTCACCGTCATCCTCGCCGTGCTTCTCCATGACATCGCTAAACCGCAAACGACGCGATTCGAACGCGGGCATCTTCGTTCGCCAGGACACGAGGAAGCGGCTCGGGAACCGACCTTGCGAGTGCTCAATGCGCTCAACGTGCATACGATCAACGGCTATGACGTTCGTGGGCAAGTGGTGGCGCTGGTCACCAATCATCTGAAGCCGTCACAGTTTTACGGCGATCGCCATCGCATCACCGATGGCGCATTTCGCCGACTGGCGCGGAAGTGTGATCTGGAACTCCTCTACCTGGTGGCCAAAGCCGATGCCTTGGCTCGCGGTCCGGCGAGCGAGTCGGCCGCTCAGGAATGGTTCATCCAGCGAGCGCGAGCCCTGGCCGTAGAACATGCCCCACCGAAGCCCATTCTCATGGGCCGACATCTCATTCCCCTGGGCGTTCCGCCGGGACCGCGCATGGGCCAGATTCTCAAAGCCGTTTATGAAATGCAACTGGATGGCAAGATCACCACTCTGGAGGAGGCCATCAGGGCGGCGCAAGAGCTCATGAGGAAGGAAGCTGAACGCGAGGCGCAAAACGGACATGATGAGGAGGCGCCGAAAAAGTGACCGGATGATTATACCAGTCCCCATTCCTTGATGACGCTCATGAGCGGTGGCAGCGGGTCTTGCCACAACCAGGCTACTTTCAACCACAACCCTTCCAGGACGGCGCTTCGATAAATTCCTTCTTCGTCCACCGGCACGAGACGGTAGATGCCATCTTCTCCCCGTTGATAAAATTCGGCCTGTTTGCGATCCGGATCGATGAGCCAGTATTCGCGCACGCCGCCTTGCTCGTATTCGTAGAACTTCTCTCCCCGGTCGCGAGCGCGACTCTCGGGACTGATAATCTCCACGACCAGGTCGGCGGGACCATCCAAGTAATTCTCCTTGAGGCGATCCAGATGCTCTCGGAGAACAAAGATGATATCGGGCGATCTCCCAGGTAGCTCCGGTCCCGTCTTCATCTGAAACGGCTCGTAAAGTACCGTGCCCAATTGATGGGCTTCTACGAAATGTTGCAGGAGCAGGAGAAGGAACAATCCAAGCTGTTGATGAAGTTTGGATACGGGACGCATCACAATGACCTCCCCATCGACCCACTCAGCCCAGGTATCTTCATCGGCCCACGCGAGAAATTCCTCGTAGGTCATGCGGCCAGGTGGTGGCGCGCCAGGGGTGATGGATTTTGTTTTGACGTCCTGCGCCATCGTGGATCACCTCCATGACATGCCTCGAACTCGCGTGCACCCGGTGCTCATCGAACGACACCCACGCTCACTCTCCCACGAGCACTCATTACGCTGGTTTCTATTGTATCTCGCTCAGCCATATTCGGCAATATAGGGGACGACAGGGAAGCAGAGTGAAACACTCGATGGGATGTCCGATCAGCGATCTTTGAAATTTTGCAATCTCAATTTTATCACCGATGAGCGTGTCTTCGGGTGCGCAATGCCGAAGACCAATGCAGCCTCGGATTCCTTCAATGCGTTTTGCCGCTCGGTCGAATCGGCAATCCCTGCATTTCCCGCCATCACTTCTCGGACAGAATATGTCCGACGAACGCCAGCGGCTCATTGGGGCTCACTGGGGGAGTGCCCAGAATGTACAACACGATGCCGCTCAATGGCGCACGCACGTCGGCAATTCGCCGACCAAAAAAGTCAGTGATATATCCGAGCACCGTCCCCTTGGTCACGGCGATGCCTTTTTTCACCAGCGGGTAGAAGAGGCCGGTCACCCGACTGCGGATGACTTCCGAACGATCGATCCAAATAGGGTGTTCGACGAACCGGGGCTCGCCATCCAGCATGTGTAGCCATCGAAGCACGCTCATCACTCCCCGCTCGATGCGCGCGATGGATGGTTCATCGGTTTGACCCAGTCCCCCCGACTCGGTCGTGATGGCCGGTTTGCCACGAGTCGTCGCTGTATTCGAACAGTAGATGGAGTGGCGGGGGTCCGTCGGCCGGTCGGTATCGATGACGATATGATCGAGGCCGAACGCCAGGGCCATCTGTTTCGCTCTCTCGTCGAGCTGGGCATTTCCCGTCTTCGGCCAGTACGTGTAAGGGCGCAGCGACTCGTTGCCGTCGCCGCAGTGTAAATCGATGAGATAGTCGCACCGCTCAATGACGTGTTGCGTGATGGCGTAAGCGATGCGCTCGGACACGGTTCCGTCCTTCTTGCCTGGATAGACGCGGTTAAGATTCTTGCCGTCGATGGGACTATAATAGATCGTTCGGCGCAGAAACGATGGCATATTGGCCACGTGCACCATGATGATGGTGCCCGCGAGCGCTTCGGGATCGAGCCGGCCGCGCAACCGCTGGAGCGCCAGGATGGGAGCATATTCGTAGCCATGATTTCCGGCGATCAAGGCCAACACCGGTCCCGGCCGCCGCCCATGGAGCACGCTGATCGGGATGCGCGTGCCCTCATCTACTCCGGGCGGGACCTCAATGAATCCTGAGGCCACCTCTCCCGGCCCGGCGGTCACCGGACCCACGGAGAAACTTTGTGATTGTGCAGTGGCCGTTTGGCCCATGAGGGAAATGAGGAGGAGGGACGTCATCGCGGTCAAGCTCATGTTCATACCATCACCTCCGGAAGCCGTATTCCCTGACAGCCTACATCGGCGAGCATTCCATGACAACCCTCTTTCTGTAAGTAAGTCGGCGGTTTTCTTCCTCGCGGCCTGGATCGCGCGCGGTGAGCGGTGCAGGGGCGCTCACCTCTCCTCTCAAGAAGCGAAGCTAGGGCGAGAGGATCTTGGTGAGCTCCTGAGCCACTACGCCGATGAGAAAGGGGAAGACGAGCGAGGCCAGCAAGCGAATCCCCACGAATCGCCAGCCGAAGAAGGGAGATTCCCAGACCAATACGCGGTTCATGCTCATGAGCCCCCAGGCAGCAATATAGGCGGCCACCGGCCCCAGGGCTGCTCCTCGGGCGAGAAGCGATGCCAGGATAGGATAGTGGATGAACGGTCCACCGGGAATCACCATGCCGGCCAAGCAGCCGAGACCGATGGCTCTGAGGCCGGCTTCCGCTCCTAACCAGCGAGCGACGATCTCTTGAGGTAAAAGGGAGGTGAGAAATCCCGCCAATGTGATACCCAGAGCCAGATAGGGAAGAATCGAGAGGATGAGCGTTCCCGTCTGCGCGAATCCTTGACCGACGCCTCTCATTCCAGCTCGATGATAGGCCAACAGGATGAGCGTCACTACAGGGACGGCGAGAACGATGAGTCCGATGGGATTCATATGATTTTTACCTCTTTGCGCGTCGTAGTCTTTCATCGGGGCGGTTATTGTATCATAGAGGTGCTCAGGCTCAACCATCGTCCTCGACGATCACCGACTGGTCGCGCTCGGCCCAAGGGGCATTATCCATGAGCAACGAGCCCACTCCACAGGATGAAAGTGAGGCGACGCAAGCTGCCGGCATCACCTTTTGCGAAGGAATCACCTATGGCCAGGAGTCACACCGAGGGGGTGAAAATGGACTTTGGGAGAATGCAGTGCAAGCTGTCAGCTTACGCCACACTGTTTGTGAAGAAGCAGCGACCGCATGAGGTCGTGGGCAACGAGACTGCCGGGCTCATCTCTCCACCTGATGTTCTTCCTCACGAGGTGATCTGTTTAAAGAGATTGGCCATTTCGATAGCAGCCATGGCGGCATCGAATCCTTTGTTGCCCGATTTCGAGCCGGCGCGCTCGATGGCTTGTTCGATGGTATCGGTCGTCAGCACGCCGAAGATGGTGGGCACGCCGGTCGTCAATCCTACGGTGGCCACGCCTTTGGCCACCTCGCTGGCCACGTAATCGAAGTGTGGCGTGGCTCCCCGAATGACCGCCCCCAAGCAGACGACGGCGTCGTAGCGACCACTTTCCGCACATCGTTTGGCCACCAGCGGAAGCTCGAAGGCCCCCGGCGTCCAAGCGACATCGATGTCCTCATCGGCCACCTCGAGCCGCTCCAACGCATCGCGCGCTCCGGCGAGCAAGCGGTGGCTGATGAACTCATTGAACCGGGAGACCACTAAAGCGATACGCAGCCCTTTCCCGGTGAGTGTACCTCGAAAGGTCTTCCCCATAGATGCTCCTCCAGACGTCGGATTCACTCCTCCTCCAGGCATGGCGTTCACCAGCTATCGATCAGAGATCGAGGAGATGTCCCAGTTTATCCCGCTTCGTGCGCAGGTAGGCCCAGTTCTCCGCCGTCGCCGGGACGATGAGCGGCACCCGTTCGACGACGCGCAGTCCGTGTCGTTCCAATCCTTTGACCTTCCGCGGATTATTGGTCAGCAACCGGACCTGGCGAACACCCAGATCGATGAGAATGTGGGCGCCGACGCGATAGTCGCGCAGATCGGCGGGGAAACCCAATTGGTGATTGGCTTCCACCGTGTCCAATCCACGTTCTTGGAGCGCATAGGCCCGAAGTTTATTACATAGGCCGATGCCTCGTCCTTCCTGCCGCATATAGAGAATGACGCCTCGTCCTTCGGCGCCGATCATATCCATGGCCCGGTCGAGCTGGGCCCCACAATCGCAGCGCTGCGAGCCGAACACCTCGCCGGTGAGGCATTCGGAATGCACGCGCACCAGGACTGGCTGACCATCATCCACATTGCCCATCACCAGAGCCAGATGTTGCTGGCCGGTGGTCACCTCTTCATAGGCACGAACGGTGAACGAGCCGTGTCGGGTCGGGAGTTGAGCGCGAGCGACGCAGCGCACGTGCATCTCCGATCGTTGTCGCCGGTAGGCGATCACATCGGCGATACGAATGATCTTCAATCCATGACGGTCGGCGAAGGCGCGGAGTTCGGGCCACCGGGCCATGTGGCCGTCTTCGGCCAGGATCTCACAGATGACGCCTGCCGGTTGAAGGCCCGCCAATCGAGCCAGATCGACGGCGGCTTCGGTATGACCGGGACGCGCGAGAACGCCTCCATCGGCGGCGCGGAGCGGGAAGATATGCCCCGGCCGGACGAAATCCTCCGGTCGCGCTCGGGGATCGGCGAGTCGTCGCACAGTGACCGCTCGATCGTAAGCGGAGATGCCCGTGGTGATCCCCTCGCGAGCATCGACCGAGACGGTGAAGGCCGTTCGGGTAGGTGCCGTATTCTCTTCTGACGGAACCATCAGGGGGAGCTGTAAGGCTTCCAATCGCTCCCCAGGCAGGGGCACGCAGACGAGCCCGCGCCCGTGCTGGAGCATGAAGTTCATGGCCTCCGGCGTCACCTTCTCCGCCGCCAGAACCAGATCGCCCTCGTTCTCCCGGTCTTCGTCATCGATCACAATGAGCATATGTCCGGCGCGCAACTCCTCCAGAGCTTCTTCAATCGTTGCCAGTGACATCTTCACCTCCTTCGAGGAATCCATGGCGAAGTAAGAATTGGCGACTCAGCGTCTCGGTTCCCTCCCAATGAGAGAGAAACCGCTCTACATATTTCCCCAGGATGTCGGCTTCCAGATTGACCACGCTCCCTGCGCGATAGCGACCGGCGATGGTATGAGCCAACGTATAGGGGATGAACGACACGGTGAATCCTCCACGGAGACGATCGACGACCGTCAAACTCACCCCATCGACGGCGATGAATCCTTTGGGGACAACATAGCGCATGATCTCGGCCGGCGCGGCGAACGAGACGATCACGGCGTCGGCTTCCGGTCGCAGCGCTTCCACCCGACCAACGCCATCGACGTGTCCTTGGACGAAGTGTCCTCCCAGGCGATCGCCTATGGCTAGGCTTCGTTCCAGGTTGACGCCGTCGCCGGGTCGCAATCGTCCGAGGTTCGTTCGCCGCAACGTCTCCGGCGCCAGATCCACGGTGAACGTGTCTCGACCCAGAGCGGTGACCGTGAGGCAGGCTCCATTGACGGCGATGCTATCGCCGATCCGCGTGCCGTGGAGCGTCTTCCCGGCGGCCACTTCCAGAGTGACAGATCCTCCGCGGCGCTCCAGGCGACGTACGGTTCCCATCTCTTCGACAATGCCGGTGAACATGGCGCCCTCCTAATCGCGCTGGACGGACGAAGCCAGCACGTCTCGACTCCGTTTGGCTCGAGCGGCCTCAACCCGAGCGCGAACCGACCGTGGCTTGGTGGGATAGCCACAGATGAGAAGATCGGCGCCCAGTTGGCGCCACTGAACGCGCTCCAGCCGAAGCGCTTCGGCCAGCCGCTCCACGCCCATCCCCCCCACGGGCGTTGGTGCCGCATGACCGCCGATGATCAGCGGGGCGATGAATGCCCATACTTTGTTGACCAGCCCTTCGGCGAAAAAGCTGCCCAGAACGGTCCCCCCTCCTTCGACGAGGAGGCTGGTGATCTGGCGCTGACCGAGCGCGGCGAGCAGATGAGGGAGGCTCACGCGTCCGGCATGCGCGGGCAGAACGAGCACTTCGACGCCCCGCGCTCTCAGGGCTCGACGCCGGTCAATGGGCATCGCTTCGGTCGTGGCCACCAGCGTGCGTCCGGGGAGCGTGGGGTCTAACACTCGCGCATGGAGGGGGAGGCGTCCTCGACTGTCGAGGATGACGCGCAGCGGGTGGTGGATATCGTCCTTCTCCAGCCGCGTGGTCAGTTGGGGATCATCGGCGATCACCGTGTCGACGCCAACCAGGATGGCATCCACCTCATCCCGCAACCGATGGACC
>RFHM01000163.1 GCA_003696865.1 Acidobacteriota bacterium
GTTCTCGGCGGCCTCCAGAATGCCTTTTTCCACCGCCGGGCGGAGTTGCTGGGGGATGACGCCTCCGAAAATCTTATCGACGAATTCGAAGCCCGCGCCCCTGGGCAGCGGTTCGAATACGCAGGTGCAATCGCCGAACTGGCCGCGACCGCCGGTCTGCTTCTTGTGGCGTCCGCGCGCCTCGACGCGTTTGCGAATGGTCTCCCGGTAGGGGACCTTGGGCGGTTTCAGGGTGACCTCGACGCCATAGCGGCTCTTCAACCGGCCGACGGTCACTTCGATGTGAAGTTGACCCGTGCCGGAAAGGAGGAATTCCTTGGTTTGCGGATCTCGCTCCAACCGAAGCGCCGGATCTTCTTCCAGGAGCTTGCTCATCGCCGTGGAGAGCTTGTCTTCATCGGCTCGCGTCTTGGGCTCGATGGCGAAAGCGATGGCCGGTTGCGGGTAAGGAGCCAGGGCGTACACTACGGGGTGAGATTTATCGGCGAAGGTGTCGCCCGTTTTCGTCTCTCGCAGTTTGGTGACGGCGGCGATGTCGCCGGCGTGGACTTCGGCGACTTTATCCATATGTTTCCCCTCCAGCAGGTAGAGGGGGCCCATTCGCTCCTGCACATTTCTGGTGATGTTATAAGCGGTCATGTCCGCTTTCATCGTTCCCGAGTACACCTTGAAGACCGTGATCCGCCCGGCGAAAGGATCGGCGATGGTCTTGAACACGAGGGCGGAATAGGGCTGATCATCGGCAACCGGTCGCTCGACGGCGGGAGCGTCCGGTTCGATCCCCGCTCGGCCGCGCGCTGGTCCCAGATCGGACGGGCAAGGCCCGAATTGGACGAGGGCATCCAGGAGAGGATGGATGCCGATGTTGAGGGTCGCCGAGGCGACCAGAACGGGAATGAGCCGTCGCGCAGTGACGGCGTTCCGCAGGCCGGGAATGAGATCCTCGTCGACGAGAGCCCCCTCGGCGAAGAATTTCTCCAGCAAGGCATCGTCGCTCTCGGCCACCATCTCGATGAGCGCCTCGCGAGCCGACTCCGCTTCCGCTTTGACGTGATCGGGAATATCCGTCTCTTCGAACCGGCCGCTTCCATCGGTCTGGTAGACGAACGCCTTTTGTCGGATGAGATCGACGACACCGGTGAACTCTTTCTGACCGCCCAGCGGCAACTGAAGCGGCGTGGCTTCTCGACCAAACGTCTCCCGGATGGAACTGAGAGTGGCTTGAAAATCCGACCGGTCGTGATCCATACGGTTGATGATGATCATGCGGGGGCGTCCAAATTCGTTCGCGTAGGCGAGGGCCTTCTCCGTCTGGACCTGAACGCCTTCCACGGCGTCAATGACGAACAAGGCGAGTTCGGCCACCTGGACGGCCGGTTTGGCATCGTGAATGAAGGCGTTATATCCCGGCGTGTCCAGGAGATTGAGCTTCGTTCCTTTCCAGTCGAGATGGGCCAGCGACGTATGGATGGTGACTTTTCGGGCGATTTCGTCCTCATCGTAATCGGTCACCGTCGTGCCGTGATCGACGCTTCCCAATCGCTCGGTGACTCCGGCATCGAACAGGCATGCCGCCACCAGAGATGTCTTTCCAGCATCGCCATGACCGACGACGGCCACGTTACGGATATCTTTGGTCGTATACGTTTTCATACCCACTCCTCACTTGATTTTGCCATGAGATCCCCGGTTCAAAGGGGTATAAAATTTACCACACTCTCATCATATGGCAAATGGAAAACCATCTCTTGCCCGACGGCGGACCCGAAGGCGCTCCCGGTTCTCCGCGAATGATTGACAAACGGGGACAACTACAGTATATTGCGGCTGATCCCCACTGATGGGGTAGTGGTTGGGGTTGACATATGTTGAAGCTGGAAAAGCTCGAGTTGAGGGGATTCAAATCCTTTTGCGATCACACCGAACTCGATTTCACCGAAACGATCACCGCCATCGTCGGACCCAATGGCTGTGGCAAGTCCAATCTCGCCGATTCCATCACCTGGGTGCTCGGCGAGCAGAGCGCGCGGCTGCTTCGGGGCTCCAGGATGGAAGACGTCATCTTCCAAGGCACCCATCAGAGGCCGCCGGTTGGGGTTGCCGAAGTGAGGTTGACGCTGGTCGCCCGGCAGGATTTTTCCACCAACAATGGGCACCGATCCGATGATGGGACTGGTGGGGACGACCCGGCCGTAGACGTACCCAGCGATGGACTCCAGCTCACGGTGGCCGCGGGAGAACGGTTGATCATCGGTCGACGTCTCTATCGGTCGGGCGAGAGCGAATATCTGCTCAACGGGCGCCGGGTTCGATTGCGCGACATACAGGATTTGTTCGCCGGGACCGGCCTGGGACCGGGTCATTACGCCATCATTGGGCAGGGGCATGTGGAAGAGATTCTCACCGCCAGGCCCTATGAGCGCCGCTCGGTGATCGAGGATGCTGCCGGGATCACCAAGTTTCGGCTCCGCCAGCGCACGATCGAACTCCGACTGCAGGCGGCGCGGCAAAACCTCACGCGCATCGACGATGTGATCGCCGAGTTGGAGCGTCAGGTTCGCTCCCTGAAGCGTCAGGCCGCCAAGGCGCGACGATTTCGCCGATTCAAAGAGGAACTCAGGGGATGGTTGGCTCGATTTTTCGTCGCCGAGTCCCGGCGCATCGCCACGTCGTTGAAACGGCTCGACGAGCGGTTGGCCGCCGCTCGGCATGAGCATGCCGAATTGATGCGAACCATCGATGCGCTGGAGGTCGAGTATCGTGAGGCCATCGATGCTTCCCGACGCGGCGAAGCGGAGTTGAACGAGGCCCGCGATCGGTTGAGCGCGATCGAGTTGGACGCGGAGAGGGCGCGGAGCGAGCAGTCCGGTTATATCGAGCATATGAAGAA
>RFHM01000164.1 GCA_003696865.1 Acidobacteriota bacterium
ATTTGGACATCATGACGGCGGCGGCGGTGCGGGTGGGCGAACAACTGGCCCGCCACCGCTTGCAGGCGCGAGACGGTGCGGCGATCGAGGCGGGCTGAGAGGAGGAGATGTTGACCAAGGAGGATGGACGATGAAGCGACAAGTACGGATCACGGATACGACGTTGCGGGATGGTGATCACGCCATGTCGCATGAGTTCACCGTGGAGCAAGTGCGGGCCATTGCCCGGGGATTGGATGAGGCCGGCGTGCCGGTCATCGAGGTGTCGCATGGCGATGGGCTGGCGGGATCCTCGTTGCAGTATGGGATGTCGCGGGTGCCCGAGGAGGAATTGATTGCGGCGGCGGCGGAAGTGATCGAGCGCGGGAAGCTGGCCGTGTTGCTGTTGCCGGGCATTGGCACGCGGAAGGAGTTGCGGCGGGCGGCCGCGTTGGGGGCGCGGGTGGCGCGGATTGCCACCCATTGCACCGAGGCGGACATTTCGGAGCAGCACATGGGGTTGGCCAAGGAGATGGGGATGGAGGTAGTGGGATTTTTGATGATGGCCCATATGGAGCCGCCGGAGAAGCTGGCCGAGCAGGCGGTGTTGATGGAGAGCTATGGGGCCGATTGCGTCTATGTGGTGGATTCGGCGGGGGCGATGACCGGGCCGGAGGCGCGAGCTCGGGTGCGGGCGTTGCGGGCGGCGTTACGGCCGGAGACGGCCGTGGGGTTTCATGCGCACAACAATCTGTCGTTGGCCGTCTCCAACACGCTGGCGGCGATTGAGGAGGGGGCGACGCAGGTGGATGGGAGCACCTGTGGATTGGGTGCCGGAGCGGGCAACACGATGACCGAAGTGCTGGTGGCGGTGTGCGAGAAGCTGGGGATCGAGACGGGGGTGGATTTGTTCAAGATCATGGATGTGGCCGAGGAGCGGGTGCGGCCGATCATGAAGCATGTGCCCAAGATCGATCGGGCCAGTTTGACCATCGGCTATGCCGGGGTGTATTCCACATTTCTGCTCCATGCCTATCGGGCGGCGGAGAAATTCAACGTCGATCCGCGGGAGATTCTGGTCGAGCTTGGCCGGCGGCGAGTGGTCGGCGGTCAGGAGGACATGATCGTCGATGTCGCCGTGGAATTGGCCGGGCGACGGCAGACGGCGTGATCGATGAGACCTCTGTGTTCGATTGATTCTCGTTCGGCGAATCAGGAGCAATCGAGCCGTGTCCTGAGTCGGGCGACTCGGCAGTGAATGCCTTCCCCCGGCGCGTGTGCCTGGTGATTCTCTTCCACTCACATTCCCCTTGTATTGTGTGAGGAGGCGAAGCATCATGAAGGCGACGAGTATCGAACTCGGCGTGAAGTTGTCACCTGAAGAGGCCAAAGCCCATATCGATGCGCTGTTTGAGGCGCTTCTTCAGAGAGCCGAGCGCAAGGTGACCAATGGGAGGTTCATGACCGAGCTCAGAGCGGGGCGGCTCCCGCGAGAAGCGTTGAAGGTTTTCTGGCAAAACTGGTATGGGTTTGTGGCTGAAATCAACAATCTCATTCAATGTGCCTATCAGTTTCATCTCCCATTTTTCAAGCGACATCCCGATCTCCTGGGGCCCTTCGCAGACAAAGTGGCTGACGAACTGATTCATCCCAAGCCCCCCGGGCACATCCAGGTGGTGATCGAGCAGGGAGAAGTTTTCGGGTTGCGGGAAGAAGACATGGTCTATTATGAAATGTTGCCCGAGTGTCGTGCCTTGCTGGAGTGGCATCGAGGCGTCCTTCACGAGGGGACGATGATCGAGTTTTGGGCGAGCATTGCCTGGGAAGAATATGTCGGCCATTGGTCGGGGCAGTTCCGGCAGGCGCTCCTCACTCGCTATGGGTTCAATGAGCAGCAGGTTCCTTATTTCACCACGCACGAAGAGGCCGATCTGTATGAGCACGAAGGGGGCATCATGGGGCATGGGGAGTTCAACCGAGCTGTGCTCCAACGAATCCTCGAGGATGGGCGAGCCGATTTCCGGCCCGGCTTTTCGTTGCATTATGCCGCGCTCACCTCAGTGGACCTGTTTGCTCTATTTCATGATCGGGTTTATGCGTACGTGGTGGAAGGTCGAGCATAGGTGTTCGGTGTGGCTCGCGTGATGTGACACCAGAATCAATCACCCTCAGAGGGGGACATGATGAGCGAAGAAATTCAAGCCAAGCAACGAGAGATGGTCCGGAGAGCCGTGGATCTTTGGCGCGAGCAGATTCAGGGGCGAGTGGCCGTAGTGACCGGAGGGGCGCGTGGGATTGGTCGAGCCATTGCTGAGGGACTCATGGCTGCCGGGGCGCAGGTGGTCGTGGGGGATAAGAGCTGGAGTGGAGCGGAAGAGTTCCGGCGGGAGTTAGCGGAGTCAGGGCATGCCATGGCTCTTGTGATGGATGTGGCCGATGAGGCGTCCTTGGATAGGGCCTACACGGCGGTTCTGGATCGGTATGGGACGGTTGATGTGCTGGTGAATAATGCCGCGCTGGTGTCCGAGACGCTGTTTTACCCGATGGGGCATGTCAAGACGTTGGAGACGAAGGATGAGGATTGGGAACTCATGTTTCGGGTCAACGTGTTTGGCGTCATCAAGGCCATCCGCCGGTTCGTCCGTCCCATGTTAGAGAAAGGGAGGGGGAGCATCTGCAACGTCATCAGCAGTGGCGTGCTCCCCACGACGCAGGGGGGAGCGTATTTTGGTCTCCGGCCTTGGACGGTGGAGATGCCCTATCAGGCGACCAAAGCGGCGGTGATGGCGTTGACGTTCTACTTGGCCGAGGAGGTGTGGAAGGAAGGGGTCGCCGTGAATGCGATTATGCCGGGGCATACGCGAGCGTCCTGGTTCGATGCGACGGCGCGGGAGTGGAGGCAGAAGGGAATGGTCTACTTCTTTCGACCCGTTGTTCCGGAGCATGTGATTCCGATCACCCTCTTTTTGGCCTCGCAGGATGGGAAGGGAGTCGCGGGACGGCTCTTCTATGTGCCGGAATGGAATTACGATCACGGGTTTGGCCCGTATACGGCGTGGGCGGATCATTCGCTGCCGGAGGATCTAGAGCAGATGTATTCGCAATTGGAGGAAGCGGCCCCCAAGTTCGAGCGATCTGGCGTCTCTCACCTTCCGTTTGATGCCTGGGCCGTTTCATGGCTGGCGGGAATGCAACGACTCACTCGGGACGAGGACCAGTAAGGCAGACGTCGCCGTTCTCTCGTCTGGCTCCCCGGCTCGTTTTCGGATCGCCTGAAATCGGGAGAGGGAGGAGATGATGAAGACGGTCTCTCCACTCGTTGACTTGGAGCGAGGGCGCATCCATGCCGGCGTCTTTTTCGATCCGGAGATTTATCGGCAGGAGATAGAGCGCGTCTTCGGAAGATGCTGGTTACTGTTGTGCCACGAATCGGAGATCGGAGAGGTAGGAGACTATGTGACGACGTATATGGGAGAGGATCCGGTGATCGTATGTCGGGATAGCCGAGGGAAGGTTCGAGCGTACTTGAACTTCTGTCGGCATCGGGGCTCGATGGTTTGTCGAGCGGAGAGAGGACGGACGAAGAGCTTCACCTGCGGGTACCATATGTGGACGTATTCGATAGACGGGGAGCTGGTGGGAGTGCCTTTCGAAGACAAAGCCTATCCGGAGGGGCTTGATCGAAGGGAGTTGGCATTGATCGAGGTTCCGCGGGTGGCGAGTTATAAGGGATTCATCTTCGGGTGTTGGGATGAAAGAGCGGAGGCGTTAGAGAGGTATCTGGGGGATTTCCGCTGGTATTTCGATATTCTGGTGGAGCGCGCATTAGGGGGGTGGGAAGTCGTTCCGGGAGTGCAAAAGTGCGTGATCGAGTGCAATTGGAAACTCCACTCGGAGAATTTCGCCGGGGATATGTACCATGTGCTTCTGACCCATGGCTTTGCGCGGCGTCCCGGATTGGATCCGTTCGCTTATTTCGGAGATAAGTTGAGCGCGTATATAGAGCTTCCCGCATACGTGACGACGTTCCCCGAGGGGCACTCGATGATTGATATTCTCCATCATGGCGAGTATTACCATCTCGATCGCGAGGTGGCCAAGACGCTCGGTCCCGAGGGAGAAGAGTACGTAGAGGCGTGTTATCGTCGGTTACGAGAGGTGCTGTCTCCGAAGCAAGCCGACGTTTATGGCCTGGGGCCGGGGTTGATCTTTCCCAACACGGCATTTTTGGATTTCGGGTGTCTCTTCCCCCTGGGGATCTACACCTTCCACCCCAAGGGGCCGGAGAAGCATGAGTATTGGGCGCGTCATTTAGTGGATCGAGCAGCCCCTGCGGCGGTCAAGGAGATGCTGCGCAAGAACTTCATTTGGGGACAGTCGGTAGGAGGGATGTTCACCCCGGATGATACGGACGGATTCTCAAGATTACAGGAGGCGATACGCGGAACTGTTGGGCGAAAGCAGTGGCTCGATTATCACATGGGCCTCGCTCGGGAGGGCCAAGTTCCCGAGGAAGAGCGCGACTATCCGGGAGATGTAGGGCCGAGGCCCTCGGAGCGAGGACAGAGAAATTTCTATCGCCGATGGAGAGAGTTACTGAACAGATCGCATCCTGAGGAGGAAGGTCATGGTGGAGAAGGACGTCCAGCGGGAGGTCGAACAGTTCCTCTATAAAGAGGCGTGGTTGTTAGACGAAAGGAAGTTCGAAGAGTGGGTGGAGCTGTTCACCGATGACGCGACATATCGCGTGCCGGTGAGAGAGATCCAAAGTGAGTGGGGGAAAGATGTGAGAGAAGCGGGAGAGATGGCCTATCTGGAGGAAGATAAGAATTCGTTGAAGCAACGCGTGCTCCGATTGCGAACGGGATTGGCCTGGGCCGAGGAGCCTCCTTCGCGAACCCGACATTTTGTGGGGAACGTTTGCCTCCTTCGCCAGGAAGGGGATGAGGTCGAGGTGCACTCCAACGTTCTCATCTTCCAGGCTCGCGGCTACCGTGGTGAGAGCTTCTTCGTGGGGAAGAGAGAAGATCGGTTGAGGAGGGTGGACGGGCGGTGGAAGATCGCGAGTCGAAAAGTCATCCTCGATCACGTCGTCATGCCGCAAACGCTCAGTATCTTCTTCTGAGA
>RFHM01000165.1 GCA_003696865.1 Acidobacteriota bacterium
GAAAAAGTCGGTTAATCAGTGAATCTGTGCGAAATGTATTTTCACAGGAGTCACCCATGGTGCACAGGTGCCACATCGACGACGGGAAAATAGCTTCTTGGAGGATCTTGGCGTTCTCTGCGCCTCGGTGATTTTCGAGGGGGTATCCATGAATCTGAACATCCCGGTCACACCCACTCACGGGTTCATCATGAATCCGGGGAACATCGCCGGATTGGCGGTGACCGGGAGCACAGCTCCGTCGTCCATCGGCGATTCGTCCAGCTTCACTAAACCAGAGAGGATTGATTCATGAGCCGTTTGTACGTCGTCCGTCATGGTCAGGCTGCGGCCTTCAGTGGGGATTACGATCGCCTCTCGCCACTTGGAGAAAAGCAATCGCGATGCCTGGGAGAATACTGGGCCAAATGGGGACTCGTCTTCGCCCGGGTCTACGTCGGGCCGCGCCGGCGCCATCGTCAAACCCATGACATCATCGCCTCGACGTATCGCCGACATGGGCTCGCCTGGCCCGAACCGATCGTGCTCCCCGAACTGGATGAGTTTCAGAGCGATCAACTCATCGAACGGGCATTGCCCGAATTACAACGGCGAGACCCATCGATTGGAGAGGCGGTGGCGACATTCCCAGAAGGCGGGGAGAGGGCCAAGCGGGCGTTTGGTCGGATCTTTGTGAAGATCACGCGAATGTGGGTGAGAGGAGAGTTGAACGTGCCGGATGTGGAATCCTGGTCGGCGTTCCGCGCTCGAGTCCGGGCCGGCGTGCGCCAGATGATCGAAGGCGTGGAGCGCGGGCGCGCCATCGTCGCCTTCACTTCCGGCGGGCCGGTGGCGGCCGCGGTGGGGTACGCGCTCGATCTGAGCGATGAAAAGACGCTGGAATTGAGCTGGATCGTCCGCAATGCCGGATATGCGGAATTTCTCTTCTCCGAAGGACGATTCTCGCTCTATGCATTCAACGCCACCCCTCACCTCGATGCGCCCGATTTACTCACCTATCGTTAGTCCGGGAGGAGGTTATGGACTTCAGCATTCCCCAACACCTGCAAACGCTGGTGGACGAGATCCGCGCGTTCATGCAGCGGGAGATCTATCCGCTGGAAGGCGCCTTCCTCAGCAAACCGTTCTCCGATCTGCTTCCGGCGCTCGATGCCGTGCGGCGTCAGGTGAAAGAGCGCGGCTGGTGGGCGCCGTTCTTGCCCAAGCAATATGGCGGCATGGGCCTCTCGCTCCTGGAATTCGCCTCGGTGAGCGAAGAACTCGGCCGCAGCCCCATCGGCCATTACGCGTTCAATTGCCAGGCGCCCGATGTCGGGAACATGGAGATTCTCATGCACTACGGCACTGCCGAGCAAAAAGAGACGTATCTCATGCCGCTCGCTCGCGGCGAGATACGGAGTTGCTTCGCCATGACCGAACCCGACTATCCCGGCTCGAATCCCGTCTGGATGAAGACCACGGCGGTCAAAGAAGGAGGGGACTACATCATCACCGGTCGGAAATGGTTCGTCACCGGCGCTGACGGAGCGGCCTTCGCCATCGTGATGGCCATCACCAATCCCGACGCCGACAGTCCTCACCGCCGCGCCAGCCAGATCATCGTCCCCACCGACGCGCCGGGATTCAAACTGGTGCGCAATATTCCCGTGATGGGCCACGCCGGTCAGGATTGGGCGAGTCACGGCGAGATCGTCCTGGATGATTGCCGCGTGCCGCAAAGCAACCGGCTCGGTCCCGAAGGCGCCGGATTCGTCATCGCCCAGGAGCGATTGGGACCGGGGCGCATCCATCATTGCATGCGCTGGATCGGCATCTGCGAACGCGCCTTCGAACTCATGTGCCGGCGCGCCGCCCAGCGCGAACTCGCGCCCGGTCGACCGCTCGGCACTCGTCAGATGATCCAAGCCTGGATCGCCGAGAGTCGAGCGGAGATCGAGGCCGCCCGCTGGATGGTGCTCCAGACTGCCTGGAAAATCGATCGGGAGGGCGCTTCGGCGGCTCGTCAGGAGATTTCGCTGATCAAATTTTTCGTGGCCAACGTCCTTCATCGCGTGCTGGATCGAGCGATCCAAATCCACGGTGGTCTCGGCGTGACCGACGACACTCCATTGGCCTTCTGGTATCGTCACGAGCGCGCCGCCCGCATTTACGATGGCGCCGACGAAGTTCACAAGGCGGCAGTGGCCCGACGAATCTTGCGGACCTATGGCTTGACCACATCGTGAAAGGGGCGAAGAATGCGATGGAGGGAGATCTCATGATCGACGATTGGATTGACCGACCGGGGCCCGTCCGTCCAGGAGAAGAACTGAATCTGGAGACGCTCCAGAGATATCTCCGAGAGCATCTCCCGGATGTCACCGGTCCGTTGACCGTCGAGCAATTCCCCAGCGGCTATTCGAATTTGACCTACTTGTTGCGCACCGGCGATCGAGAGCTGGTCTTGCGACGCCCGCCGTTTGGCGTCAAGATCAAAACGGCTCACGACATGAGCCGGGAATACCGTATCCTGTCGGGGCTGCGCACCGTCTATCCCAAGGTGCCTCGACCGCTCCTCTACTGTTCGGACGAATCCGTGGTGGGCGCTCCCTTCTACGTCATGGAACGCGTCACCGGCGTCATCCTGCGGGCGCAGCCGCCGAAAGGATTGACGCTCACCCCGGACATCATGCGGCGCCTATCCGAAGCCTTCATCGACAACCTCGTCGATATTCACGCCGTCGATTACGTCGCGGCGGGCTTGGAAGAGATGGGGCGACCGGCGGGCTACGTGGAGCGGCAGATTCGCGGATGGACCGAGCGATACCAGAAGGCGCGCACCGACGATATCCCGGACATCGAACGGGTGGCCCGCTGGCTCGATGAACATAAACCACCGGAATCGGGCGCGGCTCTCATTCACAACGATTACAAGTACGACAATCTGGTGCTCGATCCTGTGGAACTCTGGCACATCAAGGCCGTGCTGGACTGGGAGATGGCCACTATCGGCGATCCGCTCATGGACTTGGGAACGACGCTGGGGTATTGGATCGATCCCGACGATCCGGATGAACTGCAGGCGCGGCGGTTCTGCCTGACCACGTTGCCCGGCAACGTGAACCGGCATGGTCTGGTCGAGCGCTATGCGAAAAAGAGCGGTCGCGACGTCTCCGATGTGCTCTACTACTACGTCTACGCGCTGTTCAAAATCGCCGTCATCGTGCAACAGATTTACGCTCGATACCAACGAGGTTTCAGCCGGGATGAGCGGTTCGCCGGATTGATCGACTACGTGCGCGTCCTGGGGCGAACGGCCGTCCTGGCCCTTCAGAAGCGGCGGATCGATCGGTTGACCGGTTAGGGCGTCCTCATGAAGTTCGCTCCGATTGTTGAGGCGGAGAGGAAGCTTCAGAAGTCCCGCCGCCGGAGAGTCGGTTGGAGTTCAGGGTGAGCTGAGAGCCATTCCTCAAGGGAATCCACCGCTTGACGGCGGGGAGGCGTCGGGTGGGGACCCGCCTAGCGATAACGTAACCATCCCCGGAGACCGGCTCCGGGGCTTTCGGGGAAATTGGGAAATCCGCTCGACTAGCTGACAACGTCACTGACCCCGGAGACCAGCTCCGGGGCTTGCCTCGGGAAACCCCGCCGCTCGTCGGCGGGGAGCCGTCACTTGGCAGCTACTGTGAAGGCCATCCCCACTCCGGGGAAGCCCCGCCGCCCGTCGGCGGGGAGGCGTCAGTTGGCAGCTCGTTTCAAGCTCCACCACCTATGAGTATCTCCGATCTGGCCTTGCCAAGAGTCGTTCCTCGGCGCATACTTTTTTCCCAAGAATCGCTCTTTTTCATCACGGACTGGACTCGCATGACGAATGGCGTTAGCTTAAGAAGCCTTCTCGAAGGGGGGCGGCATTGAGACAGACGAGCAATTCGAGCATGATTCAACCGAATGGCTGGATTGTGACTGTGGGAGATGATCGGCATGGGCGAGATATCGTTTCTTCTCATCGTCGGGTTGATGCTGGGATTCTACATGGCGTTCGGCATCGGCGCCAATGATGCGGCCAATTCCATGGGAACGTCGGTGGGCTCGAAAGCGCTCACCCTCTTTCAAGCTCTCCTCCTCTGCGCGTTGTTCGAATTCCTCGGAGCCACGCTGGTCGGCAAACACGTCTCCGAAACGATCCGGAAAGGCATCCTGGATACCGGCGCATTTCAGGGACATTGGCAGGATCTGGCCCTGGGGATGACCGCCTCGCTCCTGGCCGGAGCCATCTGGCTGCACGGGGCCTCGCTCCTCGGACTGCCCGTCTCGACGACGCATTCCATCGTCGGCGCCGTGCTGGGATTCGGCATCATCGGCGCCGGCGTGAATGCCGTCAATTGGATGGAAGTGGTGACGATCGTTCTCTCCTGGCTCACCTCGCCGATCGTCGGTATGATCATGGCGTTCGCCATGGTGACGCTCATTCACCGCCTGATCATGCGGCGCGAGGATGCCGGTCGGGCGGCGGCCGAGTGGTCGCCACTCTTCGTGTTCCTCGTCTTCGCCATCATCACGCTCTCGGCGGTGTACAAAGGGATGCCTCGATTGAAACTCCATCTGCCGCTCGGCCAGGCGTTGCTCATCGCCGGAGGCGTCGGCGGACTGACGGCGTTCGTCGCCTGGGCATTCACCATGAGCCGACGCCGCAACGCCCGCGAGCTCCAAGTGGAATCCATCTTTCGCGGATTGCAAGTCCTCACCGCCTGCATGATGGCGTTCTCGCATGGCGCCAATGACGTGGCCAACGCCATCGGTCCACTGGCCGCCGTATGGACCATCGAGAACGGCGGCGATCCGGGAGCCGAGGTTCCCGTACCTCTCGGGCTCCTGATACTGGGTGGCGTGGGCATCATCATCGGTCTATTCATCCTCGGCCGCCGCGTCATCGAGACGGTGGGGACGCGCATCACCGAACTCACCCCCTCGCGCGGATTCGCCGCCGAGTTCTCCTGCGCGACCACCGTGCTCGTCTGCAGCAAGATTGGGATTCCCGTCTCCACGACGCACACCATCGTGGGCGCCGTCATCGGCGTCGGCCTGGCTCGGGGCGTCGCCGCCTTGGACCTTCGCGTGGTTCGCAACATCATCGTCTCCTGGCTGGTCAACGTTCCCGCCGTCGGCCTCATCGCCGGAGGCCTCTACTGGTTGGGCAAACTTGCGTGGTCATAAGGGAAAAAAGTATAATGAGGCCATGCACCCGATAGCGGCGTTGTTCGGTAAATCTCCATTCGGTCCCTTGGTCGAGCACGCCAAGAAAGTGCATGAGTGCGTGTTGCTCGTCCGGCCCATCACCGATGCCTGGCTGGCCGAAGAGTACGACAAGATCAATCTCCTGCGCAAGCAGTTATCCAAGACCGAACACGAGGCGGACATCATCAAATCGGAAATCCGCGAGCACCTCCCCAAGTCCATCTTCCTCCCGGTGAATCGCATGGATCTGTTGAACTACCTCAAGGCGCAGGACTCCATCGCCGATAGCGCCAAAGATTACGCCGTCTTGCTGACCTATCGGCAGACGCGGTTGCCCCAGGCGCTCCACGACGGCGCGCGCGAGTATGTGGAGAAGGTCATTGCCACCTCACAGAATCTGTGCGAGCTCGCTCAACAGATCAGCGAATTGATGCGAAAGGCGCTGCAAGGCCCCGAAGTTCGCGAAGCCTTGGAGATCACCGAGAAGATCAGCACTCAGGAGTGGGAGTCGGACAAGATCGAGCGGCGATTGCTGCAGGATATGTTCGCCATGGAGGGAGAGATCGATCCGGTGAGCATCTTCATGCTGATGAAAATATTCGACTCGCTGGGACGGTTGGCCAATTCGGCGGAGAATACCGCCGATTTACTGCGGATGATGATCCTCACCCGCTGAGGCCGTCGGGATCGATGGAGTCCATGACATCGAACGTGACGAACGCCACGAACGCCATAGATGCGATGGAGGGAGCGCACTCGGTGGACGCTATGGTCTGACGCCGGTGCCCGATGGGGCGTTCGCCGTTCGGGCTTCGACTCCCGGTTCTCCCTCAGCCATCGCGCCGATGATGAGAGCGAAGCCCAACCGATGATCGACTCCACGACGAGGAATGGAACGATGCGACTTCACGATTTTCTCGACTTTCAGGCTCGGGAACGCCCGGAGGCGGCATTCATCGTTCAAGACCGTCGATGCCTGAGCTATCGGCAGGCGCAGGCGGAGACGCACCGGCTGGCTCGGGCGCTCAGCGCCGCCGGATTGGGAATCGGCGACCGGGTGGCCATTGTGGCCAAGAACGGCATCGAGTACATCCTCCTCTACTTCGCCGCTTCGCGAGTGGGCGTCGTTCCCGCCCCCCTCAATTATCGACTCGCACCGACGGAATGGGCCTACATGATCAACGATGCTCGGGCCAGGATCGTGTTCGCCGGGAGGGATTATCTTCCGGCCATCGACGACATTCGCCCTCAACTGGACGCTGTGGAGCGGTTCATCGCCCTGGATGGACGAGCGTCCGACTGGGAATCCTACCAACAGTGGGTAGCCGATCAACCGGCCCGACCGCTCGAGCGGTTCTTCTCGGACGACGTCGACGCTTTTCAACTCTACACCAGCGGGACGACGGGGCGCCCCAAAGGAGCGATCCTCACCCATCGGACGGTGACGGCGTGTATCCTCCAGATGGCCCTGGCGCTCGACGTGGAGCCGGGCGCGCGCCATCTGATGATCGTGCCGCTCTATCACATCTTCGGCGTGGGCTGGACGTACCTCTGCACCTACTGGGGCGGCTGTCTCGTCATTCGGGCCGATTTCGATCCTCACGCCGTCATCCATGCTTTGAGCGAGGAGCACATCGGGTACGCGCCGCTGGTCCCGGCGATGATGCAAGCGTGCCTGGTCACCGTCGCCGATGTCGCCGACCGCCGATACGATCATTTACGCATGATCATCTATGGAGGCTCGCCGATCGCCGAGTCGACGCTCAGGCAGGCGCATGAGACGTTTCGATGCCAGTTCACGCAGATTTATGGCATGACGGAAGCGGCGCCCCTCAGCCTCCTGCTCCCTTCCGATCATCGGCGAGCGTTCGGCGAGAGGCCGGATCTCCTGCTCTCGGCGGGCCGAGCGGTCGTCGGCACCGAGGTGCGCATCGTGGACGGGGATGATCGCCCGCTTCCTCACGGGGCCCTCGGAGAAGTCGTCGCGCGCGGCCCGCAAGTGATGCGCGGATACTGGAATCGACCGGAGGAATCGACCGAAGCGCTTCGCGGCGGCTGGATGCACACCGGCGATGCCGGAACCCTGGACGAGGAGGGGTACCTCTACATCCGCGATCGGGTGAAGGACATCATCGTTTCCGGCGGCGAGAAGATTTCCTCCCGGGCGGTCGAAGAGGTTCTGTTTCAACATCCGGCCATCGCCGATGCTGCCGTCATCGGCGTTCCCCATCCTCAATGGGGCGAGACGGTCAAGGCCATCGTCGTCCTCAAGGAGGGCGCGACGGCCACCGAGGCCGAGATCGTCGAATTTTGTCGAGGGAAGCTGGGCGGACTTCAGCGCCCGCGATCGGTGGAGTTCGTTCGAGGCTTGCCGCGCAATCCCAGCGGCAAAGTGCTCAAGCGGGTGTTGCGGGAGCCCTACTGGGCCGGTCATGAGCGGCGGGTGGGGGGAGCGTGAGGGGAAGCCGGGCGGCCTCTCCTGAAGCGGCCGCCGCGAGCAACGTTTGATGAGACGCGAACATGAAACGGTCGATTTTTTCCATACGGGTCGAGGATCTCCGGGAGCAATTCTC
The DNA here is from genome assembly GCA_003696865.1 of Acidobacteriota bacterium. Classification (GTDB taxonomy): domain Bacteria; phylum Acidobacteriota; class Blastocatellia; order HR10; family J050; genus J050. The sequence continues at coordinate 7,788 of RFHM01000165.1, forward strand.
CTGGCATGAGATTCGCCGCACGTTCATCACCGGATTGATCATCCTCATTCCCTTATTTGTCACCTACATGCTGGTGGCCTTTCTCTTCGACCTGTTCACCGGCGTGGGCGCGCCGGTAGTGAACTGGCTCGTCGATCTGCTGGGGTTGGAGCGGCGGATCTGGACCAAGCCGCTGATCCCGGTGGTGAAGGTGGCTCTGTCGTTGGCGGTGATCTTTCTGCTGGGCGTGATCGGCACCAACATCATGGGACGGCGAATGCTGGGGGCTGTGGAGCGATTCCTCATGCGCTTGCCGGTTGTCAATACGATTTACGGGGCGTCCAAGCAGATTGTGGAATCGTTTCGCACGTCGGGGCGGAATTTCCAGCGCGTGGTGCTGGTCGAATATCCCAGCAAGGGGTTCTGGATGATGGGATTTGTGGCCGCCGAGCGGCGCGATGCCATGAAGTTGACCGGGACGGGCAAGATCCTCACCGTGTTCATTCCCACCACGCCGAATCCGACGTCGGGATTTCTGGTCATGGTCTCGCCCGAGGACGTGGTGGAACTGGACTACACGGTGGAAGAAGCGTTCAAGTTCATCGTCTCGTCGGGAATTGTGGGCAAGGAACTGAGGACGCGATCCGGAGCGCCTCCTCAACCTGCGCCGTCGCTCTCCTCGCCTCCCGAACCGTCGGGCGAGCGCATCGGCTGACGAGACTCGATCGGCAGTCGTTCTCCCTCCCCTGGAAAAACGAGAGGAAAGACCGGATCTAGGTGAGTCGCTTCATTGAGTGGGGCGGGTTCGTCTCGTTCGGAAGAAGTCGCCCATGGCGCGCCCGAGCCACATCGCGGGGATGAACAGAGAGCGTCGGTCGTCGGTCATCGGTCGTCCGTCGTCTACTTTCGAAAAAGCCTGTTGGAAGATCTTTGCGTTCTCTGCGCCTCTGCGGTGATTGTCGAGGGAGAGAGTCACGGCCGCACCTTCGTCACACCGGTTGCGATGGATTCAGCGTTCATGAGCGATCCTTCTCTCGTTTCGCCGAGGGAGCATTCCGGGAGCGTCCACCGGAATCGGAGATGACTTTCCTGTCTCCGACGACGACGTTGCATCCGACGATGGAGATATCCCGCTGGAGAACCTTCCCCTCGCCTTCTATCCGAATGATGATCTTGTAGGCATTTTGATGCTCATCGCCCGTCACCTGGGCCGTAATGGTGGAGTGGGGATTGAATTGTTGTTCCAGCTCCACCATGGCGTCTTTGATCTTCTCCACCTCTTCTCTGTCCAACGAGAGTTTGGGGTGGGGAACGAAAAAGAAGTGCATGACTTTTCCCTCCTCGATGAGTGGCGCAAGATGGCATCTTGCGCTATGCCCCCTAATGGGTTCCCCTTTATCCTCGCACTGTGGCCTCCAGGGGTCTCTGATGCTCTTGATCGCTCCCAACTAATACTCAGCTCGCAGGTGCAGGTCTCGGAGTTCGTCTCCGGGGATGGTGACGTTGTCGCTAAGCGAACTCACGACTGATCACTCCCCCGGTGATCAACAGCGGAGCCTCTGACGCCAGGCCCCGGAGTTCGCCTCCGGTGTCCGTGACGCTCTGTGATCCCCGTTCGCCCTCTTATAGAGCAGCTCTTCTCAGTCTTGAATAGGTCACCCTATCTTGGCTTCCAGAAATATGTTGACGTGTCACCTCAGCGAAGGGGTTCCCTATTCCCTCATTCAGGCAAAACTTCAGTTCTTCCGCGAGTGACGAGGGGAATGGGCTTCCGGAGAAGCGCCCTCGCCTCTTCGACCGATCTCCTTCGCCATAGAAGTGGGGCCAGATGCGAACGGTCAGGGGGTAGCGAGGGCATCGTCTCTGTCCGTGAATCGCTCGTGCTGGAAGCACCCATTTATCTGAGGATGAAAAGGCCCCCCTTCGCATCGGCCACAAACGCCAGATCGCCGACCACCGCCACGCCCAAAGCCGCGTCGGGCGTATCCAAGAAGCCCCGCTCGAATGGCCGAGCCGGATCGCTCACATCGATGATGCGCAAGCCCCCCTCCCCATCGGCCACAAACGCCAGATCGCCGACCACCGCCACGCCAAAAGCC
>RFHM01000166.1 GCA_003696865.1 Acidobacteriota bacterium
GCGATTTACCTGGCCTACGGCGTGACGACGAATCTGGATAATTCCACCTGGTCGCAGAATGTCTTCCCCACCGCCGAACTCATCGAAGCCGGCAGGGTGATTGGCCCGAGGACGTTCAGCACCGGTGATCCCCTGTACCGTGGCGATGGTCCCCGGCAGAATGAGATCACCAGCTATGAGGTCGCCGAACACAATATCAAACGCCTCGCCTCCTGGGGAGCCGTCTCCTTGAAGCAGTACCTCCAGCCGAGACGAGATCAACGGCAGTGGATCACCGATATCGCCCGGAAACTCGGATTGACGGTCACCGCCGAAGGCGGCTCCCTGGTTTACGACCTCAGCATGGTCATGGACGGGCACACGGGATTCGAACATCCGCTCAGCTATGGCATCATCTACAGCGACGTGGCCAAGTTCCTCGGTCAGGCGGGGATCGTCTACTCGCCGACGTTCGTGGTCGGCGGCATGGGCCCATGGAACGAGGAGTACTTCTTCCAGGAACGCGATCTCTGGAAAGACGAGAAGCTACGGCGCTTCACGCCCTGGAGGCAACTCATTCCCCATACGCGCCGGCGCATGCTGCGGCCGAAGACGGATTATAGTTTTCCGCTGATCGCCCAGGCGCTGGCCGACATCATCGCCGAAGGGGGCTATGGAGCCATCGGGTCCCACGGGCAACAACATGGCATCGCTTCTCACTGGGAAGTGTGGATGGCCGCTTCGGCGCTCGGACCCATGGGCGCTTTAGAGGTCGCCAGCCTCCATGGTGCTCACTTCCTGGGCGCCGAGCAGGATATCGGATCGATCGAAGTGGGAAAGCTGGCCGATCTCATGGTGCTCAACGCCAATCCACTGGACAATATCCGCAACACGCTGGACATCTTGTATGTGATGAAAGGGGGCAAACTCTATGATGCTGAAACGCTGGACGAGATCTGGCCGGAGTCGAAACCGTTCGGCTCGTATTACTGGGTCGATCCCGATGCCCTCCGCTCGGACGATCGACCGGTGGATTATTGGGATCATCGAGCGCGGAGGAGGCGTTGAATGAGGCGGTTCGCCTGTCCGGTGACCGAGGACGAGGGATCGCGGCGAAGGCGCCCCTCGCCCATTCACCATCGAGAGCCTCGACACGCCAGAGGAATCGTCAGGCGCCGGCGCCTTCGGCGTCGGGACGATGCCTCACTTGGCCAGCTTCATCGGCACGCGCACCTCTGTCTTGATCCATCGCAAGATCATATCGGCACTATCCGACCCCGTGCGCTCGAACGAGATGGTGAACTGGTCCACCTCCTCATTCAATGTCTTGGGCACGGCGGTGACCACGACGACGTCATTCTCGGGGAAGTATCCTCGTTCGAACTTTCCCGTTTCCGGGTTCCTCCGCATCGTGCCCCATAGATTGAGCGCGGAATTGAAATGAATCGTCCACTTGTCCGGGCCCGGCGTGGTGAACAACGAGTACGTTCCCGCCGGGAGTCGCTTGCCATCGACCAACACGTCATGGGTGACGGTGATTTCCGTGGCTTCATTGGCGCCGGTCCGCCAGATCTCGCCGAAAGGAACGAGCGCGCCCGATTCCTTCGTCCCAAAGATGTTCTCGCGCCGGCGCTTATAGGGACGACCGTACACGACCCGTATGTACGTATCGCCGAGCATGATCCGGGCCATGCCCATTGGACTGAGCCGGCGCGAGGGATGCAGGTCCTGAGAGGGGCTCCCCTCCACCACCATCAAGCTGGTGAGCAGCAGCGCGAAACCGATGGCCATGCCTTTCTTCGCATTCTCTCTCATGATGAACTCCTCCTTTATGTGAATTCATTTGATGAGACGGCGTTTTCACATCGATCGTGTATGCCGGGGCATAGTTAAGCATATGGCTATTGAACAAGCAAGCGTGGAATTCACCGGGAATGATGACCGAATGGTTCGTGACCCATTGCTTGACATTCTTCCGACGCTGGGATATAGGGAAAAAGATGATGAGAGGCATCCCTCCGAGCGAATTCATCGCCGCTCTCCACGCCCAACGGCTCCCGACCGAAGGAAGGTTGCTCACCAAGAGAACCGACAACCGCTCAAGGAGGTGAAAATTATGCGTAAATATATCATCGCTTTCGTCATGCTGTGGTTGGCCGTGATCACCCGTCCGGCGGCAGGTGCCTTCATAAAGACGGTCCACGCCGAGAACGGTGCTCGCCCTTATCCCACGATGATCGCCGATGAGGAGTCCGCTCTTCGGGGCATTGATGCGTTCATCCTCTCCGTCATGGACGAATGGAAAGTGCCGGGACTGGCCATCGCCGTCATCGAAGATGATCGCGTGATCTTATCCAAAGGCTATGGCTATCGGGACGTGGAGAAAAAATTGCCGGTCACGCCTCGAACACTGTTTGCCATCGGCTCAATCACCAAATCGTTCACCGTCACCATCCTCGGTATGCTGGTGGATGAGGGGAAACTCGATTGGGATACGCCAGTGCGAGATTATCTCCCCGAGTTTCGTCTCTACGATCCCATCGCCACCGAACACATGACGATTCGAGATCTGGTCACGCATCGATCGGGATTGCCCCGCCACGATCTCGTCTGGTACGGTGCCCACCTCTCTCGCCAGGAGATGGTTCGGCGGCTGCGCTATCTCAAACCCAGCAAGGAATTCCGCAGCGCCTGGCAATATCAGAATCTGATGTTCATGACCGCCGGGTACCTGGCCGGTCGAGTGATGGGGACGCGGTGGGAAGAGTTGGTTCGACAGAGGATCTTTCAACCACTCGGGATGCTGGCGTCCAACTTCTCCGTCACCGATTCGCAGCGATCGGATGATTTTGCGCTTCCCTACGACAAAGTGGACGATCGCGTTGCGCGCATCCCCTTCCGCAACATCGATGAGATCGGTCCCGCCGGCTCCATCAATTCTAATGTGGAAGAGATGATCCGCTACGTGCAGTTCCACATCAATAAGGGAGAATATGGCGGCCACCAGCTCCTCTCGCGCAGGAATGCTGAGCAGATGCAAACGCCGCAGATGGTCATGCCCGGATCGATCCAGAAACTCATCTACGACGAACACGGACTGGCCAGCTATGGCCTGGGATTCATGATCACGACCTATCGTGGCCACAAAGTCGTCACTCACGGGGGAGGCATCGATGGATTCATTTCGCTTCTCTCCTTCATGCCCGAGGAGAAAATCGGCGTGATCGTCCTGACCAATCTCTCCGGCGCCAATCCCGTCCCCCTCATCGTCACCCGTAATGTCTACGATCGGCTGTTGGGGCTCGAACCCATCGATTGGGCCGGACGCATCAAAGAGGAACTAGAAAAAGCGAAAAAGGCCGAGGAAGAAGCGGAGAAGAAACGCCTCGCCGCTCGTCGAGAAGGCACGTCTCCATCGCATCCTCTCCCGGAGTACGCTGGTCGCTACGAACATCCGGCCTACGGTACCATCCAGATCGACGTGCAGGGATCGAAGCTCATATTGAGCTTTCGCGAATGGAGGGCTCCCCTGACGCATGTTCATTACGACATCTTTGAGATCCCCAAAGCGCCACGCAATCCACTGGGGAATATGACCGTCACGTTCTCGTACAACAAAAGGGGCGATATAGACCGATTGGCCATTCCGCTGGAGAGGAACGTCGAAGATATCGTATTCACGCGCGTCGCCGATGACTCGATGCGAGAGAGGAAGTAGATTATTGAAGGACGCCGGGGACGAGACGGGAGAAGACGCGGATGGTTGCACTCCCCGTCTCCCGTTCTCTCCCTCGCCGATATTTTTTGAAAGGAGGAGATCCCATGAAACGCTTCGTCTGTCTCATCGCCATCATCCTGGCGCTCTGCGCATCCGGGCCTGGGTCCGCCTGGGCTCAGGAAGCGCCATCGACCACGCCATATGATGTCGTCATCCTCAACGGTCGCGTGGTGGATGGGAGTGGCAATCCATGGTTCTACGGCGATGTGGCCATTCGCGGCGATCGCATCGCGCGAATTACGCCCGCCGGGCAACTCGCCGATGCTCCGGCGCGCGAGCGGATCGATGCTCGCGGCCTGGTGGTCGCTCCCGGGTTCATCGACATCCAGAGCCACTCGCGCGGCGCCTTCCTCACCGGAGATGGGCGCGTGGTCAGCAAGGTCACTCAAGGAATCACCACCGAGATCCTCGGCGAAGGATGGACC
>RFHM01000167.1 GCA_003696865.1 Acidobacteriota bacterium
CAGTAAAATCGCTCCCGCCGTTTGTTGGTGGGGCGGGGTGTTGAGTATAATTAACCAGCCATTTGACATCCCATCAGAGAGGAGGGGGACGAGTATGGCTCAGGAACGACGACGCATTCTCATCAGAGGGACGGGCACGGTCGGCTACGAATTCATTCGCCGCCTCTGCCTGTTCACCGCTTCCGGTCATCCGTACTTCGATTGGGAAGAGATCATCTTCGACAAGCGAAGTCCATTCGAGAAGAATGTGCCCAAGATCAAACAGCTTCAGGAGTTGATCAAGGAAGGGGTTCGCCCCCGTCTTTGTACGCGCAAGGAGCGCGTCGAAGAGTTCAAACAGATCGGACTCCAGCCGACCTACACGCTGGAGGAGGCATTGGAGCGGGCGGACGTCGTCTTCGATGCCACTCCGTCTGGCGGCGAAAACAAACGCCTCTACGAGACGTATGCCGGCGATGGCCGAGTGTTCATCGCCGAGGGGAGCGAGTTCAAGAAGAAAAAGCAATTTGGCGATATTTTCGTCAGCGGCGTCAATGAACGGGCGGTTCTGGATAATCTCCAACGGGGAGGACAGTTCTTCGTGGTGGGGAGTTGCAACACTCACGCCATCGCTCGCAACGTTCTCCTCATCAAGAAGGCCTTCCCGTCGCTCCCTCAGGAGGAGATCCGCATCGAAGCCACTGTCCTCCGTCGCTCGGACGATCCCAACAAAGAACAAACCACGACGTCATTCTCTTTCTCCCGGTTCGACGAAGAATATGTAGAGGAGGGGTCCTATCATGCCTACAACGTGTTGGCCGCCTTCCGATCGGTGGGCGATGAGGGGATCAAGCTCCGCGTGACGGTGGCCAAGCTCGCCGATCCGTTCATGCATTGCTTGTTGTGGAAAGTGACCTTGCCCACGCGGATTCCCGACGCCCGAGAGCGGTTCATGGAAGCGGTGATCGCCGATCCGTTCTGCTCTCGCACCGGCTACCGGCAGGCCAATATTGTCTATTGGGAATCGAAAGAAGTGAAGCGTTTCGACGTCGCTCCCTGGTTGTTGAGGGATCGTTGCTATTCCCATACCATCGTGTGTCTGCCGACGGTGGGAACGCGCGTCTCGGATGGCAAGACGGTGCTCGAATACTGCACGTTCACGCCGCAAGACTCCAACGTCATCTTGTCCAATCTGGAGATGGCCTGCATGGCCAAGAATCCCGACGCGTTCAGCACCGAGGAATTCCATAACCTGGTCGCTCCGCTGTTGGAACCGAGAGAGATATGAAAGCCGTTCCGGACGCGTCCGAACGGTCTGAGAGAGACGTCGCCCATCGCCCGGAGTCGCAAGGCCATCGCCTGCCCGAAGACTCTTTGGGATCGATGGGCACGTCGTCACGTATGGCGAGAGAACGAGCGATGGGAACGAATGGTGGCGTCATCGAGTTCATCTCCGAAGGGGGATTCGGGAGCGAAGCGAACATCCGACTGGAGTTGAGGACGGAGTTCCCCGGCATCGGAGGAACGATCATCACCCGCGAAGGCGTGGCCAGCGCCTTGCGCGAGGAATTCAATCGCTTCCCCAAGGCCGGCCACTGCATGTTCCTCCGCCATACGATCATCAAGAAACTCGAGGATCACTTCTACCGCACCGGCGTATACAAGTTCGCTCACATCCCCCGACCACTCGGATCGATCAGCCGGACCGGCGATCAACCATACGAAGCCTACATCTACGAGTGGGCGTTCGGGACGGAAGGGTTCCCGTGGTATCGCGTGGATCAGTATGGAAATTCCATCGTGGTGCGGCTCCGCGATTGGGATAAGTTCGTGGCCAACTTCGATCGGACGGGGATCTACCTGGGCCGGGATTGCACGACGTCCGAAGATGCGCGCATCTCGCAAAACATCATTCATCAGTATCCCAAGCCCATCGGCGACGGCTCGGAGATGAGCTCGCTCTGGAAGCGCATCGACTTCGGGTTCGCCAGCATTACCATCGATTTCGAGCGACTCTCCCGGTTCCTGCACGATAATCGAGAAGCATTGATCGCAACGTTGCGGAGCGAGCGCTACGAAATGGTCCTCCTGGCCGTACAATATCTCACCGATCGAGATTCCATGAAGGAGATCGACATCGGACGGCTGGAAGTGCTCATCGGGGAATATCGACGCTCCAGCCTGACGCATTACGCCATGGGATTCGATCCCACCATCACGCCCGTGTACTTCGGAGCGCGGACCGAATCGCTCATTTGAACGCCGCTTCGGCCCGTCTCAATCCGGGACGAGATGCCATAGCGGGGAATCTGCGTCGGCGGACGATTTTTCGAGCAAAGCAACCGGCGCGCGCTCTGCCTCACAGCGCATCCGCCTGGGGTTCCCTGACGTCCATGAATGAACTGCTGGCCGTGGCCTGGTGGAAAGAGTCGTGAATCTTGGTGAGGAGATCATCGATCACGCGCTTGCAGTAAGGTCGGAACTGCTCGTTGATCATCGTGTGACTCTCTCTGAGTTTTTGCATCATGTCGCTCATGTGATGTTCGAGCTGGGCGCGCTTCTCCTCGACGCTCACCGTCACATCGTTCATCAGATGGTCGAGTCGTTTGCGCCATTGCTCCAGGCTGTGTTGAACCGCCGAGTGCCAGGCGTCCAGTTGCTGCAGCGCCGCTTGATATTCGCGGCTGTCTTTAATGATTTGCTTCGAGAGCATGCGGCCCTGAACGCGAATGAGGAAATTGAACCAGCGGTGGCGACTGCTCACCAGCATCCGCAAGGCTTCTTTGTATGAGTAAAAATCGAGCGAAGCGCTGAAGATGCCTTCCTGAAGTTCCCAGGGAGTCATCTTGGCCGGACGGACGACGGCGTGCTGAGCATCGAACAGATGCCACTGCGTGGAGAGAATGCGCCCTTCGCGTTCCAATCGTTGCGACAACGGCGGACCGGGAACCGCCGTCAGGGCGAAGAACTGGGCCGATTCCAGTTTCATCTTCTTGGCCCATCGAACCGTTTCGCGAATCGTCTCCCGGGTATCCGCGTCCGATCCCAGGACGAACATGCCGTGGACCTTGATTCCGGCTCGATGATAGGCTTCCACGGCTTCGATATTCCTCTCCAGGGTGGCGTGTTTGTTATACAGTTTGAGCGTGGTGGGATTGATCGACTCCAGACCCAACATGACGTAATGGCAGTTGGCCCGCTTCTTCAACGCCAACAGTTCGGGGTCGCGAGCCGATTCCACGCGATCTTGATGAGCCCACCGCGGCATGTTGATCCCTTCGGACAAGATGCGCTCCAGGATGCGTTTGGTGCGTCGCTTGTTGGCCGTGAAGATATCATCGCCGAAGAAGATGGGGATGCGTTTGAGCCGCGTGACGTATTTGATGAGCTCGATGGTGCTGTCATCATCCATGAACCGGAATTGACCACCGAAGTTCACGATGACATCACAAAAATCGCAGCGGTAGGGACATCCACGGGCGGTGGTGATGACGTTGTGGCTGATGCCTCTGAGCTCCTCGGGAGTGAACTCGGGGAAGGGAAGTGCCGAGAGTTGCTCGGTGGTGAGAAAGGGGCGCTTGGCCGTATACACGATTTCGCCATCCGGCCGTTTGAAGACGATGCCCGGAACGTCATCCAGGTGGGGCTGGGTAGCGTGGTCCTCTAATCGCTCCATGATCTCGCCGATGGTGAGATCGCCCTCGTGGAGGACGACGATGTCGCCATATTGGAGCGCCTCTTCGGGCAACGTGGTGGTGTGCGGTCCGCCGAAGATGATGGTGATCTGCGGATTGGCCTCCTTCAGGAGAGCGGCCAGTTCGTAGGATTGAAAAGCGGTGCGAGTGATCACCGAGATCCCCACGACGTCACAAGACGCCAAGGCGCGAAATTCTTCCTGGCTGAACCGGCCTCGATGTCGGTTATATTTGGGATTGATGGCCACCGGATCGTATCCCTCGCGCCGCAAGATACCAGTGAGCAGTGGAATGCCACGAGCCGGAAAGCGGAACAAGGAGTAGACATCTCTGGCCAATTTCCCGCCGAGCCGTCCATCAACGGTGGCCGGGAGTTCGATTAATCCCACGCGCAATCTCTTTGTCGTTGTCATGTCGACGTTCTCCAAATGGATTTCATGCGAGAATCTGCCTGGCGTTGAGACCGACCCTCACCGTGGGGATCTCGTCGGACGCCTTCACACATGAAGGCTATACGATACCAGGTGTCGGCATCCATTTCAATGAAATCAGGGCGTTGTCGAGGAATGATGAACGGGAGGGGTGCCGGTCATCGGCGCTTCAGTATCCGTTCGATGTGAGCACCGACCCGATGAGCCACGGGCTCGGGGACGCGCTCTTCATAGAGAGGGAAGAGGACGCGCTCTTCTTTTCGAATGTGCGCTTCCAGCACGTGACCGAATCGGCGAAGGAGACTGGCGCGCTCGGCAGTCTCCAGAGTGGGCGCGCCGAGTTGCTCGACGAGGGCGCTGAGTCGACCGTGCTCTTCCCGCAGTTCGTCGATGAGAGCAGATCGATCACCGTGTTCTTCGATGACCGGAAACAGCGCCTTCTCCTCGGCGTCGAAGTGCGGGATGAGATGATCGCGGAAAAACGTTACCACCTCGTCGGCCAGTGCCGCCACCGCCTGAGCATCCGGATGATCCGGGAGTTGCTTCAGGCGGTGGCTCATCACCAGTCCGTGATGATGCTGATGCGACAGGGGAATCAAGCTCTGGTGCCGTTTCTTACGCATCGGACCTCTCCCTGACCATCGAGCGCCTCGTTGGCTCGCCACCCTCTTGTGCGGGCGCAGGCGTTCGTTCAAGTGGCCCATGTCTCTTCCAGGGTAGTGGCCACGCGCTCGAAATGTTCGTGAGTGCCCGCGCCCAATTCCGCCTCCGCCTGTTGGAAGGCGCGTTCGAGTTGAGCTTTCGTCTCCTCATCGAGGACCTGTTCGGCCATCTGGAACAGGATGTTGTCTTCTTTTTGAATATGCTGGGTGAGCAACTCGATATATTGTCGGGCGATTTCGGCAAACTGTGGCCCGGCGGCTCGATCTCCCTCACCATAGGCATCGGCGGCCCGCTCGAGCTCGGCCACCAGCCCGCGCCCGAGCTCGTGTTCGTGCAACATCACGCCGATGGGCCCTCCTTCGCGAGGGATGCCGCGCTGTTCCAACGTGGGAAAGAGGTGTGTCTCTTCTTTCCCATGATGACAACGGTCGGCGAACGTGCGAATGAAATCGAGAAACGATGACAGCGCTTCCGGCGAGACGGACTCGCCTTTCTCCAGTCGTTCGGAGAGTCCACCGAGCGCGCGCAGCACGCGCTCGATGATGCGATGTTCGTGCTTGAGAATCTCTACCGGTGTAGGCATAGTGCGTCCTCCTTTTCGGTCGATAGACGAGTTCTCCCGGCCATCGCCATGACGTGGCACGCCGTGACATGAGCCGACGTCCGACGATCACGAACGAGACCGTCCTTTGAGATGGAGTAATTGTTGGCGTTCGCGTTCATCGGTCACCCGATCGAGCGTCGGATAGAGAATATTTTGCTCGCGCAGGTCGTGGTGCTCCACCAGATGCTTGAACATGGCCTGTTCGTCGAACAGAGCGATGATCTGTCGCTTCAGATCTGGCGGAGGGGGAATCCACCCATCGAGCCGCTGTTTGAATCGATCCAGAAACAAGCGCATTTTCCTGTGCTCGCCGGCGAACAGTTCCAGTGGGCCGCCGGGAATGCGGCCGGCGCGCTCGTAGATGGGGAACAGCCGCTCCTCCTCAAACATCATATGGGCCAGAAGCTCTCGCTCGAATTGGAGTAACCGCTCCCGGGCCAGATGGATATCCTGCATCAACAGGGCCTCCTGGTGGAGCAGGAAAATTTCGTTCAGTCGGGCATGAACGTCGAGCAACGAGAGGAAGCTCGGCGCCGCCGTCGAGACCGGGTGGTGAGACGATGCGTTTTTCATCACGTTCTTCTCCCATTCACACGGGCCAGGCCTTCGATGAAGACGATCGACCGGTCGCCGCCGCATCGATGACCTGACGCAATTCGGCGAGCAACACCGTGGCATCGACGCCTTCGCGCCGGCAGGCTTGCTCCAGCGTCACCGCTCGAGCCATCGTTCGACGCAAGACGGGATTGCCGAGAGCGGTGAATCCATGCCGCAAGAAAACGTCCAGCGTTTGCGGATAGCGCTCGATGACCTCGGCCACTTTCGTCTGGAGCGTGAGATGAAAGGGATGTTCGGTGATCGCGGCCACCGGTGGCGCGGCGCGTTCCAGGCGCCATCCGGCTCGTATATGGCCAACGAGATCATAGGCCCACAGCCCCAGACCGGCGACTTCGATGAATCCCGACACGCTCATGATGACGTAGGCCGCCGGCGTGAAATCGGTGGCGATCTCGGTGGAGACGCGAAGGGCATTGCCCAGATTGAGCAACCAGAAGGTGGGCCACAGCGAGGCGGCGCGACGGACTTCCACGCCGGCCAATGTGGGAACGACCTTGCTGGAGACGCCCACGATCATCATCATGATGAACCCCACGGTGAGCGCATGCCGGTAAGCGCCGAAGAAGGCGTGCGAGAAAGGCACGCTGGCGCCGGTGAGCGGCTGGTAGATGCCGAGATTGTACACCGGCACCAGGACGAGCATGGCCATGGCCACGATGAACCATCCATAGGCGGCGCGAATGAATTTCAGGCCGCGATCGCGCTCGCTCTCGGGCACGGGACGGAACAGACGAAACTGCCGGGGCATTCCCAGAGCTACGGCGAACAAAATGACGCCGGCCAGTTCCTGGATCATCATCGCTTCCCGCCGTCCGGTGAGCATGCCGGTGAGGAAGGAGACGATGCCGACGAGAATGGCACCGTTCACGCCCCAAAACAGGAAGGCGCGCCATCCGGTCGAGGGCTCCCTGAGCCCGTAGGCGTGCGGCAGATAGCGAAGCGAGACCCCGAGAATCATGACCACGGCGATGCCCAGAAGTTGGGCGTCGCGGTAGGGGATATTGAACGTGGCCACGCGGAAGAGAAATTGTTCCCTGGTCGTCGCCGATTCGAACAACCAGAAGATGATGGGATTGGCCATGGCCGCCAACACGAACCAACCGAGCGCGGCCGCGATGAAACGATCGTGCGGTTCCGGCTTGTGCGCTCGTTGCATAGTCCGCCGGATGACCGTGGCGAAGATGATGACGGCGATGAGTTGCAGTGCTCCGGCGGTCAGGCCGAGGAAGAGATACGGCGATCGCGGGGCGAGCAGGTGGGCCACCGCCTGAAGGCCGATGCCACCTGCCATGAGAGGGAGCGAGAAGAGCGCCAGTCGGGGGCCCCAGAGCGTCGTGTGCTTAAAACGAGGGAACGCCTGATAGGCGAAGCCCATGATGAACAAGCCGACGAACCCGAACACCATGGCATGCCCGTGCGCCAGCGTCCACGAATAATCGACGCCGCCGAAATCCTGATGCCGCCCGATGAAGAACAGATTGATCGCTCCCCACAGGCAGCCCAAGGTGAGGACGGTCGTCAATCCGGCGAGGAAGAATGGACGATAGATGGTGTCGGCGAGCGAGGGCCTGACGTCAAGGGATGTCGGCTGAGGCCGTCGGGCGGCCTCGTTCAATTCCCGTAAAAGCCGGTCGAGCGGGACGCCGTGAAGCCGCGCGAACCACCTCAGCGATTCTCGCGGTCCCTCGGGGCCCCCGCAGCCTTTCAGTCCATAGCGATCCAGTACGGCTCGCGTTCCCGGATAACGCTTGACGATATCCGGTATCGACATATCGCCGGTGATCCGTTGTTCTCTCATCGTTCCTCCTTCCCGTTCATCGCCGGGAGCCATGCAACCGTCAGAGAGAACGAGTTGTTCCCTCTTCTCGCTGCCTCCGGGCCATGAACGGGCGACATGAAAATGGCTTCCAGGCGACGGGCGGATTGCCTCGCCATGACCTGCGCATCCGATTGCTCGTGACGATCTCCGTGTTTCATCGCCCATGACTGTAACGCGTGCATTTCGGCGAAGCGATGACTTTAGTCACAGCCCTTCACTTCGGGCGGCGGCGAATGCCGTGGCCCGCCATCGATAGGAGTGGAGCGGCATGTCCGTTTAGCGCGTCGCTGAGACGGGGGCAGTTTACATCCGAGCCGTGCTTTTGTATATTCTACATGGTCCTGGCCGGTGAATATGAGCCCGTGACGAGCCCGGTTTTTTTCAGAAAAAAATGATGCCGATAGCGTCATAACGTGCATGGCGACGCCTGACCATTGTGACCCGAAGGGTCGTGAACGAGCACGAGGCGTTCGATCATCTGGCGTCGCCAGAATTGAATTGATGGACGTAGAGAGCATCGAAATCTGGACAGGGTGAATGGAGTCTATGAGACAGATCAAAACAATCGTCGTTCTCATCATGTGGGCGACCATCGTCTATGCCTTTTCCGGTGGCCCTCCACCGGGGGTGACCGGCGCTCCGGGGGAAGATCCCCGAGCCTGTACGCGATGTCATCGGGGCACACTGAACCCCGATCAAGAAGGGGGGATTACGCTCAGCGGCGTGCCCACCAATTACATCCCCGGCCAGCGGTATAGCCTCACCGTCACCGTGATGCACTCGGCCTCGGATCGTCAGCGGTGGGGCTTTCAACTCACCGCTCTCACCGAGAATGACGCTCAACCGGCCGGAGAGATGATCATCACCGATCCTCAGACCACGCGTCTCCTCGTCGGCGGGCCCGGCGGGAATCGTCAGTACGTCGAACACACATCCCGGGGGACCGGTCGAGGGATGACCGGCGGGATGAGCTGGTCGTTCGATTGGGTGGCGCCGAGTGCTGATGTGGGACCCGTCATCTTCTACGCTGCCGGGAACGCCGCCAATAATGATGGGCGGAATAGCGGCGACAAGATCTACACCACGGCGGTCGTCTCTGGCCCACCACTCGTCTTTCAGAACGTGGCGGCCATGGCCGGCGTCATCGGCGAAGGGCGTGGCCTCGCCTGGGGCGATTATGATGCCGATGGATTCCCCGATTTGTATGTGGTGCGGGATGGGCAGGATCTGTTGTTCCATAACAACGGGGATGGCACGTTCACCGAGGTGGCCGTACCGTTGGGAATCGTGGAAACCGATTCGGGCCAGGACGCCGCCTGGTTCGACTATGATGGTGACGGGGATCGCGATCTGTTCGTCGTCAATGTGGGGCAGAGTCGATTGTATCGAAACGACGGCCCGGCGGGATTCACCGAGGTGACGGTGATGGCGGAGTTGGAAGGCGAGTTCGCCAGTCATGCCATCGCCGTGGCCGATTATGACGAGGATGGCGACCCGGACGTCTTTCTGGCCAATGATGGCCCCGATATACTCTATTGCAACAACGGCGACGGCACATTCACCGATATCGCCGATTTGCTCAATCTCGCCGATGAGCGACCGGGGCGGGCTGCCGCTTGGGGCGATTTCGATGGCGATGGGACGTTGGATTTGTTCGTGGTCAATCTCGGACCCGATGCCCTCTATCGTCGGGACCCGGATGATCCGGGGTTGGGATTCGCCGATGTGGCGGCCAGCGCCGGAGTGGCCGATGAGGCCGATGGCTGGGCGGTGGCCTGGGCTGATTTCGATGGGGATGGGCATCTGGATGTGTTCGTGGCCAACGACGGACCTGACGCCCTCTATCGTAATCGGGGCGACGGGACGTTCGAGAGCGTCGCCGAGGCGGTCGGTATCACCGGCGAAGCCATGAGTCGCGGGGCGGCCTGGCAGGATTTCGATGGGGATGGGAACGTAGATCTCTGCGTCGCTCATGCTGACGGTCCAGACGCTCTCTATCGCAACACCGGCGAAGGGAGGTTCGAAGAGGTCACCACGGCCTTGGGGATCATGAGCGCGCCGACATCCCAAGCGGTGGCCTGGGCTGATTTCGATGGGGATGGTGATCCCGATCTGGCCATCGTCACGACCCAGGGGTTATTCCTCTATGAGAATCCGGGCTTCCGGGCTCGTGTGGATGATCTCGCCGGTCTGGAGAGACCATCACGCTGAATGGGCCGAGCCGCGTCGCGCGAAAAGTGAAGAGCGTCGTTCTCTCTTCGTTCGAGCTGCCGGCGAGTCATTCCGGCTACCGGGGAGTCCAAGGTGATCGTCGGGAATTGAGAAAATGACCCCGAGCGCCGAACGTTGGGGTCATTTCCGGCGATGATGGTGATGGGGTGGGGTGAGACGCCCGGCACTGAACGATGAGCCGCCTGCGCCTCATCGCTGCCGAGCGTCTCCCGGCGCAGAGTTCGGATTGTCGATCGCTCCCTTGGCGGTCTCCGATTGAGCGAACGTCTCCAGCGGTTGAACGATCACTGCCGTCCCGTAACACAACACTTCGCTCACCCCGGACATGATTTCGGTGGCATCGTAGCGAACGCCGACCACGGCGTTGGCGCCGAGTTCGGAGGCATGTTGGAGCATAATCTCGAAGGCTTCGGCGCGGGTCTTTTCGCAGAGTTTGGTGAACATAGTGATATTGCCTCCCACGATGGTTTGGAGCGTGGCTCCCAGGGTTCCAAATAACGACCGGGAGCGGACGGTGATGCCTCTGACGACGCCCAGCGTCCGGATGACGCGAAAGCCCTCCAACGCGAACGCCGTGGTCGTCATATGGTGTGGGACTTTGTACTTGGGAGCGATCCGGTAGGGGACCTCCTCTGCCAGATGGGATTCAGAGTCTTCCGGGTAATTGCTCATGAGCGATCTCCTTGGCTTTTCCTCAATCCGCAGACGACGGCATTATATCACGAATGCCCGATCATCGGCATGGAAACCTACTCCATCGCCGCTCTCATCGGGACGGCCTCTTCGGCTCGTTCGACGTCGAGAGGAGAACTCCGCCGGTGAATGGATCGTCTCTTGGATGCTCATAGTGGGCGAGCTTAGAAGCCAGGATGTCCATCGGCCTCGGATCGGTTGGTGGTGCCCTCACCATCCGGTTGGTGTCCCCGAGCGCGCGTCGATGACTGACGAAACGAGGGGGATTATGTTACCATACGGTGTCGCCGTGCCGAAGGGATATTCCTTGGGGCGAGCATCACGATAGGCGAGGTGAGGATGAGACGGATGGGAGTGATTGCGGGATTGGTTGCCGTGGTGGCAGGATGGATGATCTCGCTGGGCGGAACGCTGGCGGCGGCACCCCAGCACGCTGCCTCGGAGCCGACGATATCCGCCACCGAGACGCCGCTGTCACACGAACAAGTCGTCGCCGCTGTGCTCATCTCTCTGGTCATCATGTTGATGGCGGCGAAGCTGGGCGGTCATCTCTTCGAGCGATATCGGTTGCCCGCCGTGTTGGGCGAACTCGTCGGAGGGATTGTCTTGGGAAATGCGACGCTCCTCGGATTCTCGGGACTGGAGTTTCTCAAGCACGAGGACGTCATCGATGTGCTGGCCGAGATCGGCGTCATCTTCCTCCTCTTTCAAGTGGGTTTGGAGTCCAAGATCCGCGATCTCCTGCGCGTGGGGCTCTCTTCCTTTCTGGTGGCCACATTTGGGGTCATCGCTCCTTTTTTATTAGGGGCGGGTATCTCGGCGTGGTTCCTCCCTCACGAGCCGACGCTGGTTCACGTCTTCATCGGGGCGACGTTGTGTGCGACGAGCGTTGGCATCACGGCCCGGGTGCTGAGGGACTTGGGCAAGATCGATACCGATGAATCGCGCATTATCCTGGGAGCGGCGGTCATCGATGACGTGATGGGCCTGATCATTCTGGCCATCGTGACCGGGGCCATCTCGGCGGCCAATACCGGCGGAGAGATTTCCGGTCTCTCCATTGTGATGATTGTGGCCAAGGCCGTCCTGTTCTTCCTGGGAGCTATTGGCGTGGGGCTCTTCGTGTCGCCAAAGTTATTCCGGTTGGCCTCCAAACTGCAAGGGAGTGGCATGCTGTTGGCCACCAGCGTCACCCTTTGCTTCTTTCTCGCCTATCTGGCGGCGACCGTGGGGCTGGCTCCCATTGTAGGAGCATTCTGCGCCGGGCTCATTCTGGAAGAAGTCCATTATCGGGATTTCCTCAGTCGAGGGGAACATACGATCGAGGAACTCATCGAACCGGTCTCTCATCTGTTGGTGCCTATTTTCTTCGTGTTGATGGGCATCAAAGTCGATCTGCGCACATTCGGCCGGGTGGAAATCATGGGATTCGCCGCCGCTTTGACCGTCGTCGCCATCATCGGGAAGCAAGCCTGTTCGCTGGGCGTCGTACAACGAGGCATCAATCGCATCGCCGTGGGTATTGGCATGATTCCTCGCGGCGAGGTGGGGCTCATCTTCGCCGGGATCGGAGCGACGCTGCACGTGGCCGGTGAGCGCGTCATCAGTCCATCCACGTATTCGGCGGTGGTCATCATGGTCATTCTCACCACCCTCATCACGCCGCCGCTCCTCAGTTGGTCATTGGCCAAACGATCGACGACGTCCAGGCGAGTCGAAGAGGCACAGACCGGCGAGACGAGCCTCAATTGACAATTGAGAAGGAAGAGTGACAAGGGGGCACCGATGCTGGTGAACAAGTCATTCGCTGTGGGCGCCATCGTCCTCGCCTTGATCGGGCTGGGATATTGGGGAGCATCGACTCTGGTTCGACGGGAATCGCCTCTCTGCCAGATATGCCAGCGGCCCATCCATCCGGGACAAGAGTACGTCATCGAATTGATCGATGGCCGCCGGGAACATGCGTGCTGCCCGCGCTGTGGCATGCACTTTCAGATTCACAACAGCCAGCGCGTCCGTGCCGCATGGGCCACCGATTATCTGACCGGCGAGCGGATCGATCCCACCGAGGCCACCTATGTCGAAGCGAGCGATGTGATGACCTGTTGTTCCACTCGCCCGTTGAAGCGCGGCCCGGAGAGCGCCGCTCAACTGGTGTGGGATCGATGCCTGCCGACGCTCATCGCTTTCCAGACGAGGGAGGAAGCAGAGCGATTTCAACAACAGCATGGGGGGCGCCTGTTGACATATTCTCAGGCGCTGGAGAGCGTCC
>RFHM01000022.1 GCA_003696865.1 Acidobacteriota bacterium
ACCCATGGCCTGGCCAGCCACATGGCGAGGATGAAAACGAGGCCACAGATTGCACCGATGATCACAGATGAAGAAAAGAATCTGGGCCCATCTGTGGAATCTGTGGCGATTTTCGAAGGGGTCGTCCATGGCGCGCGCCGAGCCACATCGCGGGGATGAAAAGAGAGCGTTGGTCGCCGGTCATCGGTCGTCCGTCGTCTATTGTGACACCGCAGGTCGATCTCGCGCCGCGACGCTCCTCGTCCCGCCGCCATCGTGAAACTTCTGGAGCTGGCGACCACTGGCATCACTACCGCAGCATTACATCGGTACGTAAATCTTGCCGCCGCCCTGACGAAATTCCCGCGCCTTCTCTTCCAATCCCGCTTCCAGCGCCTGCTCGGCTTCGATGCCCTTCCGAGCCGCGTACTCGCGCACATCCTGAGTGATGCGCATGGAGCAGAACTTGGGTCCGCACATCGAGCAGAAGTGGGCCACCTTGG
Organism: Acidobacteriota bacterium; assembly: GCA_003696865.1. GTDB lineage: Bacteria > Acidobacteriota > Blastocatellia > HR10 > J050 > J050. Next base: position 483 of record RFHM01000022.1, read on the forward strand.
CGCCTTCGCCGGGTAGCGTCTCGTCATGGTAGGCGCGCGCCGTCTCCGGATCGAGCGAGAGATTGAACTGATCCTCCCAGCGAAACTCGAACCGCGCCTTGGACAACGCATCATCCCACTTCTGCGCCGTCGGATGCCCTTTGGCCAGGTCGGCGGCATGAGCGGCGATCTTGTAGGCGATGACGCCCGCTTTGACGTCTTCCTTGTTGGGCAATCCCAGGTGCTCCTTCGGCGTCACGTAACACAACATCGCCGTCCCATACATGGCGATCATGGCCGCGCCAATGGCCGAGGTGATGTGATCATACCCCGGAGCAATATCGGTGACGAGCGGCCCCAATGTGTAAAACGGAGCTTCGTGACACACGCGCATCTGGATATCCACGTTCTCCTTGATCTTATGCATGGGCACGTGACCCGGTCCCTCGATCATCACCTGCACATCGTGCTTCCAGGCGATCTCGGTCAATTCCCCCAACGTCTCCAGCTCGGCCATCTGCGCCTCATCGTTGGCGTCGGCGATGGACCCGGGCCGCAACCCATCGCCCAGAGAGAAGGCCACGTCATATGCCCGCATGATCTCGCAGATCTCCTCAAAGTGCGTATAGAGGAAATTCTCCTCGTGATGCGCCAGACACCAGGCCGCCAGGATGGACCCCCCTCGCGAGACGATGCCCGTGACCCGCCTGGCGGTGAGCGGAATATACCGCAACAGCACGCCAGCATGAATGGTGAAGTAATCGACGCCCTGCTCGGCCTGCTCGATCAACGTATCCCGGAAGATCTCCCAGGTAAGCTCTTCGGGCTGACCGCCGACTTTCTCCAGAGCCTGATAGATGGGCACCGTCCCCACGGGCACCGGCGAATTGCGAATGATCCATTCGCGAGTGGTGTGAATGTCCTTCCCCGTGGAGAGGTCCATCACCGTGTCGGCTCCCCAACGGATGGCCCAAATCATCTTCTCCACCTCTTCCTCGATCGACGAGCGAACCGCCGAGTTGCCAATATTGGCATTGACCTTCACCAGGAAGTTCCGCCCGATGATCATCGGTTCGCTCTCCGGATGATTGATGTTGGCCGGGATGATCGCCCGGCCGCGGGCCACCTCCTGACGGACGAATTCGGGATCAACCCCTTCGCGAATGGCCACGAACTCCATCTCCGGGGTGATGATCCCCCGACGCGCGTAATACATCTGCGTCACGGCGCGTCCCGGCTTGGCCCGTAATGGCCGCCGCTTCAACTCGGGAGGAGCAAGCGCCTCATGCGCTCCTTCCTCCCGACCATCATCTGAGGGATGGACGCCCCGCCCCTCATATTCCTCGACATCGCCGCGCTCCAATATCCAGGGCCGACGAAGTGGAGGGAGACCGCGACGCAAATCGATCTCCACCTCGGGATCGGTATAGGGACCGCTGGTATCATAGACGCGAAGCGGCGGATTCTCTTCATCGCCGAATCGACCGGACGTGGGCGTGAGCTGAATCTCGCGCAGCGGAACGCGAATGTCCGGACGAGACCCCTGAACATAGACCTTCCGACTGGCGGGGAATCGATATTTGACCGAGAGACCGACTGCCGTTTTCGACATGGAGCACCTCCAGAAAAGAGAATGGCCGCCAGCGCGATCTCTGGCGGCCTTCCACGAATTCTCCTCAAACCGCCTCCCTGCGCTGGCATTACCCAGATCAGGTAGTGGGGGTCGGCATCGGTTCCGGATGCCCTCTCAGCCGGGCTCGCCCCAGCTCCCCCGGGCTCACTCCTACATTGTCAAACAACACACAACGCTACCACGGGAAGATGACGCCCGTCAAGAGTTGACGGTCGCCTTCTCGCCCCGAGGAGAAGGCAATCCCCCAAAGCAGCCACCGGGCTCTGTCTGACACATCTGCCGACCAATCTGGGGGGGTTGACAAAATGAATCGATTGTTGTATAAAAATGCGCCTTTTTCAATTTTATGCACAATTTTTGCATATTATGCACTCTATAACCAAAAAGACGCGACAATCGAGGATCATCGATATCATCCGCGCCAAGCCGGTGGCCAATCAGCAGCAGCTCCTGGACGAGCTTCGTCGGCTGGGGCTGACGGCGACCCAGTCGAGCGTGTCGCGCGATTTGGCCGAACTGGGCGTAGTGAAGATCAAGGGCGTCTATCGCCTTCCCCAGTTGAGGCGGGGCGAATCGCCACTGATTGACGTGCTCGATCTGGACACGGCGGGCGATCATCTCATCGTCGTCAAGACGGGATCGGGCCAGGCCTCGATGGTCGCCGAACGCATCGACCAGGCCAAGATTCCCGAGATCGTGGGCACGATTGCTGGCGATAACACCGTGTTTGTCGCCGTCAAAGGGCGCGCCGAGCAAGGTCGAGCGATGAAACAGATATTCGCTTTGTTCAATATCAGCACGAGGGGTTGAGAGATGATGAAACCGCATCCGAAGAAGATCGTTCTCGCCTATTCCGGCGGATTGGACACATCGGTCATGTTGAAATGGCTCAAGGAAGAATATGGCGGCGAGATCATCGCCTTCACGGCGGACATCGGGCAGGGCGATGAACTGAGAGGATTGGAAGAGAAGGCGCTGCGCACGGGCGCTTCCAAGATTTACATCGAAGACCTCAAGGATGAGTTCGTTCGCGATTACGTGTTCACGGCGGTGAAGGCCAATGCCGTGTACGAAGGCTGTTATCTGATGGGCACTTCGCTGGCCCGACCGCTCATCGCCAAGAAGCAGATCGAGATTGCCCGGCGCGAAGGAGCGGATGCGGTGGCCCACGGCGCTACGGGAAAAGGCAACGATCAAGTGCGCTTCGAACTGACCTATTATGCGCTGGAACCATCGATCACCGTGATTGCGCCCTGGCGCGAGTGGTCGTTTCGCTCGCGCACCGACCTCATCGAATATGCGGCGGCGCACGGCATTCCGGTGCCGGCGAGCAAGGACAAACCCTACTCCATCGACCGGAATCTCATGCACGCCAGCTATGAAGGGGGAATTCTGGAAGATCCCTGGATGGAACCACCGGAAGAGATCTTTACGCTCACCACGGCGCCGGAGAGAGCGCCCGATCAACCGGTTTATCTGGAGATCGCGTTCGACCGCGGCGTGCCAGTGAGCATCGATGGCCAGCCGTTCGAGCCGGCGGCTCTCCTGCAGACGTTGAATATCATCGGCGGCGAGCATGGGATCGGTCGCGTCGACCTCGTGGAGAATCGATTCGTGGGCATGAAATCGCGAGGCGTCTATGAGACGCCCGGCGTCACCATCCTGCACGCGGCGCACCGGGCCCTGGAATCCATCACTCTGGACCGCGAGGTCATGCACTTGAGGGACTCGCTGGGGACGAAGATCTCCGAACTCATCTACTATGGGTTCTGGCACTCGCCGGAATTCGCCCTGCTCAGATCGATGATCGAAGAGACGCAGAAGAATGTGACGGGCACTGTGCGCCTCAAGCTCTACAAGGGGAATTGTCGTGTCGTCGGACGTCGAGCGCCTCGTTCGCTATACTCCTCTGAATTCGCCACCTTCGAAGCCGACACGGTGTACGATCAACGCGATGCTGAAGGCTTCATCAAGCTCCACGCGCTCCGATTGCGATTACAGGCCCTGGCGGGGAATCCGCTCCTCGGTGAATCGATCAACCGGTGGGAGGTGATGCAGCATGAAAGTTGAGGCTCTGACTGGCGACGGCTCTACAACGGCGCCTCTCGTCCCTTCCCGATTGATTCGCGTCGACAAGATCGCCTCGGCGACGATCCGATTGAATCTCAGCGAAGAGGTCACCATCGCCGAACCCGTCGAGCCGAAAGTTGGCGATGTGGTCGTCGTGCGCACGCTCACCGACAGCGCCACCTATAATCAACTGGAACTCACCAGCGGGCGACTGGCGCGGCTCAATCCGCACGATATCGTCGTCGGCGTGCTCGGGCGGCGACGGGCGTTGAAGGGATTCGTCGGCGACGTCCCCGCCAGGTTACGCCCGGGCGATCGCCTGCACATCCTCAATCTGGGCGGCGTCATTGGACGATGCACCGGCCATCATCATGAGCTCGGCTGGCCGATCGAAGTCGAACTTCTCGGTCTGGTCGTCCGCGACGGGACGGCTCTCAACGTGGCTCAGGGAGCTCTCCCCCGCAAGACGCGTCTAGAAGGGAGTGCCCCGCTGGTACTCGTCGCCGGCACGTGTATGAATTCGGGCAAGACGCAAGCGGCGACCGAACTCATCAAGCATTTCACGCGCCACGGGTATCGCGTCGCCGCGGGGAAACTCTCCGGCATCGCCTGTCTCCGGGACACGCTCAATATGGAGGATCACGGAGCCGTCAAGACGCTGAGTTTCCTCGATTGCGGGTATCCCTCGACGGTGGGCATCGAAGACATCACGCCGATTGCCAAGACGATCGTCGCGGCGCTCAACGAAGCGTCGCCCGACCTCATCGTGCTGGAATTGGGCGACGGCATTCTCGGCGGATATCACGTGGATTCGGTCTTTCGCGACCGCGAGATCATGAGCGCTTGCGCGGCACTGGTATTTTGCGCCAACGATTTCGTCGGCGCCTGGGGAGGGATTCAGCTCCTTCAACAGATGGGCATCGGCATCGATGTGATGTCCGGATCGGCGACCGACAGTCAGATGGGCATCGAGTACATCGAACGCCAATTCGGCATTCCGGCGGCCAACGCGTTGAATGGCGGCGAGCGACTGTTTCAACTGGTTCGAGAGAAGATCGCGGCATGGCAAAACTCAAAGTAGGCATCATCGGCGGTTCCGGATACGGTGGCGGCGAACTGCTGCGCATTTTGTTATTTCATCCTCGAGTCGATCTCCGATTGGTCACGGCTCACCAACAGGCGGGGCGGCGCGTCGATGAGGTACATCCTAATCTGCGCCATCTCACCGATCTCCGGTTCGCCGAGACGACGATCTCGGAGGAGTTCGACGAATTGGACTGCCTGTTCCTGGCGCTGCCTCATGGAGAGAGCATGACGCTCGTCCCCGAGCTCCCCGATGGCGTGAAACTCATCGATCTGGCGGGCGATTATCGCCTTCAGGACGCCGAGACGTTCGCCCGATACTATGGGCGACCGCACGCCTCGTTTCATCTTCAATCGCAGTTCGTCTATGGACTCCCCGAACTTAACCGAGAACGCATTGGCCGGGCGCAGCGCGTCGCCAATCCGGGATGCTTCGCCACCGCCGCACTGCTCGGCACGGCGCCGCTCATCGCCCGCGGGCTCATCGAGGGCACGGTCATCGTCGATGCCAAGACGGGGTCATCGGGCTCGGGAGCCAAACCGACCATGAACACTCATCACCCTCGCCGGGCCAATAGCTTCTTCGCTTACAAAGCGTTCTCCCATCAGCACCGGCCCGAAATCGTTCAAACGTTGCGCGCCGTGAATCCGGAATGGTCAGAGCGACTCATTTTGCAAACCCATTCGGCGCCCATGGTCCGAGGGATTTTCGCCACCATCTACGGTCGGCTCGGCCGACGGCTCGTCTGGGAGGACCTCAGAGACCTCTTCCAGGAGTTCTACGCCGATTGTTTCTTCGTTCGATTGGTGGAGGGATCTCCGGACGTCAATTGGGTAAAGCAGACCAATTTCGCCGACATCGGCTGGGCAGTGGATGGGCAGGATGTGATCGTCTTCGTGGCCATCGACAATCTGGTGAAAGGAGCGGCCGGTCAGGCCGTTCAGAATATGAATCTCATGTTCGGTCTCGAAGAACAGATGGGACTGGTGTTTCCCGGGAGTCACCCATGATGACCGTCGCCGAGCGAGAAGAAGCGTATCAGGTGAAGACGTACAAGAAGATGCCGCTCACCATCGAGTGGGGTCACGACGTCTGGGTCTACACGTCTGACGGCCAGCGGTATCTCGATCTCTATGGTGGTCATGCGGTGACGATCACCGGGCACTGTCATCCTCGCGTCGTCGCTGCCCTGAAGGCGCAGGCCGAGTTGCTCATCTTCTATTCCAACATCGTTTATAATGGCGCGCGGGCCGCCGCCGCCGAACGACTCGTCGCCAAGGCGCCTCCCGGCCTCACGCGCGTCTTCTTCGTCAATTCGGGAGCGGAAGCCAACGAGAACGCCATCAAAATCGCGCGCCGCATCACCGGACGACCGGGCATCATCTCGTTCCAGGGGAGCTTCCACGGTCGCACCATCGGCGCGCTCAGCGCGACGGGCCTCGGCCGATATCGCGAGATGGCCGGTCCACTGGTGCCCCATCACTATTTCGCTCCATTCGGCGATCTGGAGGCCGTGGCCGAACTCATGAATCGGTCGATCGCCGGCGTGCTCCTGGAACCCATTCAAAGCATGGCCGGCGTGCGTCTGGCTCCACCGGAATTCTACCGTGGCCTGCGTCAACTGTGCGACGAGGTCCATGCGCTGCTCATCTACGACGAGGTGCAGACCGGTTTTGGCCGCACGGGGGACTTCTTCTTCGCTCCACGATACGAGGTCATCCCGGATATGATCACCTTGGCTAAAGGGATGGCCAGCGGCGTCCCCATGGGCGCCGTGCTGGTCAGCGAAACCGTGGCCGAACACATTGGATATGGCGATTTGGGCAGCACGTTTGGTGGTGGCCCCCTGGCCGCCGCCGCGCTGCGAGCGACCATCGAGGTCATCGAACAAGAGGGATTGCTGGAGAACGTGCGCCGGCAGAGCGCGTACCTGCGCCGTCGATTGAACGCCATGGCGGGAGTCAAGGCGGTGCGCGGACTCGGTTTCCTCCTGGGCATCGAGTTCGCTCGGCCGGCGGTCGTCTATCAGCAGCGACTGCTGGAACACAAGATTCTGACCGGACTCTCCAGCGATCCTCACGTGCTGCGCCTCTTGCCTCCATTGACGCTCCAGCGCGCCGAGATCGATTATTTCCTCGACGCCTTGGAGACTATAGAGCGGGAGAACTCATGAGACGCGTAACCGATTTCTCGCAGGCGGCCAGTCCGCTGCTGGCCAATTTGAAGGGACGATCTTTCCTGACCACGGGAGATTTCAGTCGACCGGAACTCTCGGCCCTCCTCGATCTGGCCATCCAACACAAGCACGGACTCATCGATCCGGGATCGCCGCTCGCCGGCAAGAGCGTGGCGCTCGTCTTCTTCAATCCTTCGTTGCGCACGCGCACGTCCATGGTCGTCGCCGTACAGCAACTGGGCGGCGTGCCCGTCGTGCTGGACGTGGGTCAAGGGACGTGGGCGCTGGAATATCGCGATGGCGTGGTGATGGATGGCGACAAAGCCGAACACGTCAAAGAAGCGGCGCGGGTCCTCTCGGGCTACGTACATGCCATCGGCGTGCGCTGCTTTCCGCGCATGAACGATTATGAAGAAGACCGCGCCGAAGTCATCCTGCGGGCTTTCGAGCGCCACAGCAGCGTGCCGATCATTAACATGGAATCGGCGACCCATCATCCCCTGCAGGCGTTGGCCGATATCATGACCATCCGGGAGAAATTCGGGACCGTCGATCAGAGGAAGGTGGTGCTCGCCTGGACCTATCATCCGCGACCGTTGCCCATGTCGGTGCCCAATTCGTTCGCTCTGGCGGCGGCGCAGTACGGGATGAATCTGACCATCGCCTGCCCGCCGGAATACGAACTCGATCCCCAGCTGATGGCCGAAGTGGAACGTCACGCCGAACAAAACCAGGGAAACGTCCGCGTGGTTCACGATCTCGCGGAGGGATGCCGTGGCGCTGAGATCGTCTATGCCAAGAGTTGGGGGAGCTTGAAGTACTATGGCCGCTTGGACGAGGAGCGCCAATGGCGTCAACACTACCGGCACTGGATGATCACCGAACAATTGATGGCCAAGACGCACAATGGCTTTTTCATGCACTGCCTGCCGGTACGACGCAATGTGGTCGTCACCGATGAGGTTCTGGATGGTCCGCGCTCCATCGTCATTGATCAGGCGGCCAATCGTCTTCACATTCAAAAGACGCTATTGTCGCTGCTCCTGTAACCCGAGGGCGCGTGAAAGCGCTCATCAGCGGGTGAGTGGAAATGGAGATACAGCTCTCGCGCCACCGCCGTGGCGCTCGATGGTCGAGACATCGCGCTTATGGATGCTGAACACCTGGACCTCCTCCGCGAAGCGCTCCCGTACATTCGGCGCTTCAAGGGGAAAACGTTCGTCGTCAAATTGGGCGGTCAGGTGACCGAGAGCCCATCGACGATGCTCTCGTTGGCCGAAGAGATCGCCCTGTGCCATCAGGTTGGATTTCGTCTGGTCATCGTGCACGGCGGCGGCAAGCAGCTCACCGAATTGGCCGAGAAGCTCGGCGTTCAACAGAAGATCGTCAATGGCCGTCGCATCACCGACAGCGACACGTTGGAGATCGCCAAGATGGTCTTCGCCGGGAAGATCAACACCGACATCCTCTCGGTGCTCCGGCGACTGGGCGTCCCGACGGTGGGATTATCGGGATTGGATGGAAATATCGTGCGGGCGCGGCGTCGAGAGATTCAGCGGATCATTGATCGAGAGACGGGACGAGAAGAAGTCATCGACTTCGGCCACGTCGGAGATATCGTCGAAATTGATACGCGTCTCCTTCAACTCCTGCTCCAGCACGAATACGTCCCGGTCATCTCCTCGCTGGGCGCCGATGATGAGGGGAACGTGTACAACATCAATGCCGACACCATTGCCGCCGAGATCGCCGTTCATCTCCGGGCCGAGAAGCTCATTCTGTTGACCAACGTGGATGGCCTCTATCAAGATGTGAACGATCCGGACACTAAGATCTCTTCCCTCACCCTGAGTGAAGCCGAGCAATTGATGCAATCGCACCACGTGGCCGCGGGCATGATCCCGAAATTGGCGGCCATCGTTTCGCTGCTCGAGCGCGGCGTCCACAGCGCGCATATCATTAACGGTTCCCGGCGCAATGCCCTGCTCCAGGAGATTTTCACTGCGGGAGGCGCGGGGACGATGATCGTTCGGGAATGATCGACGGTTCCTCGTGGAGGAACGAAGCAGCGATCGACGATGCCGCCCGATCACAATCGCCGCCGGGCCGCAGCCAGCGCCTCGGCCACCCGTGCGGGCGCCGTCCCTCCAGGCACATCTTTCCGGGCCAGAGCGGCATCCAGAGAGAGCGCCTCATAGACATCGGACTCGAACAAGGGAGAGAACTCGCGGTATTCTTCCAGAGAGAGCTCATCCAGCCGCTTGCCGCGCTCCAATCCATAACGGACGAGGCGTCCGACCAGCTCGTGCGCCTGGCGGAACGGCATGCCTTTGCCCACCAGATAATCGGCCAGTTCGGTGGCGTAGAGATCGCTGCGACTGGCGGCCTCGATCAATCGCTCGGAGCGAACGCGGGTGTTTTTGAGGACGACCGTCATGACCGAGAGGCACCCCGTCAGCGTGTCGATCGTATCGAAGAGCGATTCTTTATCCTCCTGCAGATCCTTGTTATAGCCGAGCGGCAATCCTTTCATCACCGTCAGCATGGCCAGGTGATGGCCGAACACGCGTCCCGCCTTGCCGCGAACGAGTTCCAGCGCGTCGGGATTCTTCTTCTGGGGCATGAGCGAGGAGCCGGTGGCGACGCGATCGCTGAGTTCGATGAAGCCGAATTCGGAGGTCGAGAAGATGATGAAATCTTCGGCCAATCGGCTGAGATGGACCATGATGAGGGCGGCGGCGGCGATGAATTCGATGACGAAATCCCGGTCGCTCACCGCGTCCAAGCTGTTGCGCGAGATGGCTTCGAATCCCAGCCGGTCGGCCAACCGCTGCCGATCGATGGGATAATTGGTTCCCGCCAACGCGCCCGATCCTAATGGCATGACGTTGACGCGAGCGCGAATCTCCCGGAGCCGCGCCCGATCGCGGGCGAACATTTCGAAGTAGGCGAGCAGGTAGTGTGGCCAGAGCACCGGCTGCGCTCGTTGTAGATGCGTATAACCGGGCATGGCCACATCCTGATGCGCTTCGGCCAGATCGAGCAGCGCTCGCTGCAGGGCTTTGATGAGACCCTGAATCTCGTCGATGCTCTCGCGCAGATAGAGTCGCAGATCGGTGGCCACTTGATCATTGCGGCTGCGCCCGGTGTGGAGCTTGCGACCGGCGTCGCCGATGAGGTTCACCAGTTCGGCTTCCACGAAGCTGTGAACATCTTCGATGCCCTGTTGGACGCCGCGCTCGAGGTATGCCGGTTCCCGACGACCGCGGTCGAGGATGGTTTGCAAGCCTCGCTCGATCGCCGCCGCGTCGTCACGGCTGAGAACGCCGGCCTCGCAGAGCGCTTCGGCATAGGCCAAGCTCGCCCGGATATCGACCTCGAACAATCGACGATCGAATCGAAACGAGGCGTTGAATCGAGCGAACCGTTCGTCGGCCTCATCGGCGAATCGTCCTCCCCAAAGCTTGGTCATCGCGGTGCCTCGTCGAGCGAAATATGGGCTATGATTCTAGCACATCGACGGTCAATGATGCAGGAGTGGAGGCAATCCCCTTCGAAGATAGAGGGTGGCGCAAGCTGGCAGCTTGCGCTACATTCCCCGAACATTCATTGCCATTCTTTCGGTGTGGCCCCAGGCCATGGGAGATCCTCTCGAAGGCCCCGGAGCCCGCCTCCGGGGATCGTTACGCTCCTACCTATTAGCTCAGAACTTGACTCCTCCCCACGGACCAGCCGTGGGGCTTCCCCGAGGAGGAGGAGTTGGCACCAGACTAGCTGACACCATGAGGCCTCCCCGCAGACCAGCTGCGGGGTATCCATCCGTGCCCATCCCGCTTTCCGCTGTGTCAATCTGTGGGCCATTTCTCATTCAGGCCGGAGCTCGGTTTTTGAATGCAACGGAGAGGTTAATGTGCTATGCTGTATTGTTGTCTCGGGAGATGAGGACATATGCGGAAAGTGACCCTTCGGTATAGCAAAACCTCCGAACCTTCTGCCGCCAAGGCCCGCAAAGCCCTGCGAGAGGCGGTCCAGCAGGTGAGTGTGCAAGAAAGCATTCAGGCGTTGGTTCAGCAGTTGACGCAATTTGAAGCCCAGTTTGGAATGAGCACCGTCGAGTTTTACACCAAATACCTGGCCGGGAGAATGGGTGACCGTCAAGCTGTCATGGAGTGGGCTGGGGCTTATGAGGAATACATGTATCTCGTGCAGCAGTATGGCCACAAGATAGCCCGGTCCTGATGAAGACGATCGACCAGTACTTCGACATCATTGACAGCGCCATCCGCCACAGTGCTGTACAAGATGTGGAAATCACATACACTGTGAGCAGTCCCACCTCGGGTACCATCAGCGCAAAGTTGATGTTCCCAGACAACTCGCGCCTGGAGGTTTTTGAATAAAGTGATCATACGGGCTGGTCGTCCCATAAAGGACAAGTATCGGTACCAGTATCTCAAAGCGAGACGTACAATCTTTCGCTACGACAATTCACCGCACCACCCCAGCTTACCGAACTTTCCCCACCACAAGCACATGGGACGTAAGGTCGTGGGGGCCACCGAACCCATGCTCGGCCAGGTCCTCAAAGAAATCGCCATGCTCATGGAACGGGAAGGGACAACGTGAGCCCCACACCCGATGACCGGCACAGCAAACCAGACTGACGGTCCACGCTCGTCACGTCCCTCACGGAGACGACCTGTCGTCATCGATGTTCCGATCCAGGACGCTCCCCACCCCTTCGCCCCGGCCC
>RFHM01000168.1 GCA_003696865.1 Acidobacteriota bacterium
AAATTGGCTCACTTCGCGTTCGCCCATGTCGGCCGGATGGCGGTTCTTGTGGAAAAAGATGTATTGCTTGATCCAGTGGGCATAGGCTTCTTCGGTGCGAATGCTGTAGTGCTTGCGGCAGATGACCTACCGGACTTGATCGAGGAGTTTAGATTTGCTCATGATATGTTTACAAGTGTATAATCCAACTCGATTGCTGTAAGGTTCACTGATGATTGATAGCTAAGCTCACATCAACTTTGATTATGTGGCCTAAAAGGCACAATTTGCTTGTGCGCTTTTCTCGATTGATTTCTCATGGGGCTCTATCGAGAAATGGGTTGTCAAATAAGTACACTGGCGCTTTAAATTTGTTGGGAGATAAATTCGGCTGCTACCAGTATATTTGAAAATGATATTGCGGATATTGAAAAAGCGATTCTCGCGGGTGTGCCGAGAAAGAATGTTATGCTGGGTTCGAACGTTAGGAGGGCGTTATGAAGCAGTTTTTCATTAAAGCCAATAAGTACCTTGATAGAGACACAACTGCCTTCTATCACACACCTTATACAGGATTTCAAAATCCAGGGAATCCGGATTATCTAAATCACCTGAAAAACACCTACAACAGCTTCTCAGTGCAAAAATTGCGGTCTGCCGTGCAAGCGTTGCGGAGCGTCCTACAAGAGGATCTCCCACAGATTTTACAGAAATTGAACGTCGATTTGATAACCGTCTGTGTCGTTCCCAGGGCAAAAGCCGAAAAAACATATTATGCGAATCAAAAGCTTTTTAAGACAACCGTGCAAGAGGTTATACAGCAGATCGATGGATTTATTGATGGAACAGACTATATACTCCGGCATACCGACACCCGAACAACTCACCTTCCGCGCGAAATGCCAAATTACAACAATAACGGGCCAGACCCGTACCCGGGAATTACGGAAGACACCTGTACAATATCGGAGGAAGTAAGAGGGAAGAACATTTTGCTCGTCGATGACATTTATACGCCTGGCGTGAACGTAGATGAAGACGCCATCAATGCGCTTCTCAAAGCAGGTGCGCGCACAGTAACCTTCTACGCCGTCGGATACACAATGAAAAGAGATCAAGGATGGTGGTAGTCATGAGAATCACAAACAATGCGCTGAATGTCTTAGCCGCTAAGACCTATAGAGGTATTGGTAGAGCCTGGATTGTAAGGAACATCGAAGGAAATGAATCAGCCGATAGATTGGTAACCCTCTTGAGTGAGGGGTCAAAAGAAGGACGCACAATATCCGTTCATGAATTTGAAGAAAGAAAGCAGTACATTCGCAACCAGCTTGAGCAGTTCGAGGGAGTCGTAGATGGGGTAGTAGCAATTGGGGATTCCAGTTTCCCGATGCATCGGGGGATAGTGAAGAATAGCGAAAAGCCGGTTGTATTGTTTTATCGCGGAGACTTGCGCTTGCTGGAAAAGGAGAATAAGAACGTCGCCGTAATCGGACTTCTCAATCCAGACGAAGAGATAGAGCTAGTTGAGAAACAGGTTGTTTCCAGCCTCGTGAGTTACGGTGCCACAATTGTAAGCGGTCTGGCATTAGGGTGTGACACAGTTGCGCATAAACAAGCTCTTCTGTCCGGCGGCAAAACGGTAGCAATACTTCCAAGCCCAATCTCAGATATCTTGCCCCAGAAGAACAAAGTATTAGCAGAAGAAATTGTCCAAAGAGGCGGATTGTTGATTTCCGAGTACTATGAAAGAGCGAAGTCTAAGATAGAGTTGAGAGGGAGATATCAGGAGCGTGACCGTTTACAGGCAATGTTTAGTGATTGTGTTGTTTTATCCGCCAGTTATGCGAAAAATGACCTAGGTAATGACAGTGGGTCTAGGCTGGCAATGGAGTATGCTAAAAAGTATTCAATTCCAAGGGCAGTTATCTACGATCAAAAAACCGATGCAAAAAACCCAAAATATGACTTAAACAGGCAATTAATAAAAGAAGATAGGGAAATAACGATAATAAACAGGCAGAATCTTGCTTCGGCTATAAAAAGGATAATATCGGCGAGTGCGGCAGCAAAGCCAGATCAGAATTATCGGCGAGGTTTATTCGATTTCGTATAATCACTGGAAAGACAAACATTGGTCTTTCAACAACAGCAAAGATGGTAAGTATAACAAGCCGCTATACCCGACCACCATTCCGATGCGTTTCATTGTGGCGGGTGAGCTTTGTCGTTAGCCCGATGAGAGAGTGAATTCGCACATGGCAAAGATTACGAGAAGACGTTCTGGTGAACTCATTCGCGGAGTCTTTGAGATCCTGCTCAGGCACCCAGATGGCCTTCGCGCGAAGGAAGTTCTCCGGCAACTCGAGGAACTCGTTCCACCGACAGCGTTCGAGGCCAGCACTTACCCGAATCGCCCCAACGTTCGCAGATACGAGAAGATAGTGCGCTTTGCAACCATCACGGTTGTCAAGGCCGGCTGGCTGATCAAGAGCAAGGGGTTGTGGTCACTGACAGATGAAGGGCGCGCTGCCTTGGAGCGATTCACCGATCCAGAGGCCTTCAATCGAGAAGCTCGGAGACTCTACCGCGAATGGAAAGCTGATCAACCGGTTGACGAATCGGACGGCCCGGATGAGGAATCGGGACAAGCTGCCGCGACTCTCGAGGAAGCGGAAGAAGCGGCATGGTCAGAGATCGAAGCGTTCCTTGAGAAGATGAGTCCGTACGACTTCCAGGAGTTGGTCGCCGGGCTCCTGAGAGGCATGGGCTACTACGTCGATTGGGTGTCTCCTCCGGGGCCGGACAAGGGTATTGATATTGTCGCACATGTGGACCCTCTTGGCGTCAGGGGTCCGCGGATCAAAGCGCAGGTGAAGCGAAGAGGGGACAAAGTCACTGCGGGCGGCGTTCGTAGTTTCATGGCGCTCCTCGGAGATTCGGATGTGGGGCTCTTTGTCTGCACAGGCGGATTCACGCGCGACGCAGAGGAAGAGGCGCGACGGCAGGAGAAGAGGCGCATCATGCTCGTCGACCTAAAGCGATTGTTCGATCTCTGGACGGAGCACTACGACCGGATTCCCGAGGCCCAGAGGCGATTGCTTCCTTTGCGCCCGGTATACTATCTGGCTCCTGACAATTGAGGCACGGGCTAACAACGGCATGCAGTGGACGCGTTCTTCGCGCCGCCGCTGATGCTGAGCGTTAGGCCGCAAGGAGGGACGATGCGAGTAGGTGTTTTGGTTATTGGTTCTCTGCTGTGGGACAACGGTCATCGAAAAACATGGAGATGTACTCGTCTCAATCTGAGCGAACAGATACGTGTAAGGGCCCCTATCCGTTATGGGCGTCGCTCCAGAACTTGGGGGAATACGTTTACAATGGTCTTCAGGAGTGATGGTTTTTTGGGAGAAGCAGTGTTGGTGCCCTGTCTTTCATCTGTGGTGGATATAGACGATTTGGTCCAGGAGGCATCTGCTCTTTGGAAAGCTGAAAGGCCATCCGCCCAGGAGGGTGAAGTTGGAGCATCATGGGGGTGCGTGGGTACGCTCTTTCGTGGTGAAGATGCAGATATCAATCTTGCGAAGAAATGGGGGCAGTATTTCCAGGAACGTTCTGAGAGACCCATTGCTCCTGTTGATTCGGATGGAATATTACGCATTCTCTGGCCTGCAAAACTTGACCATTCTCCCTTGACAGAGGTGGATATCATTCTTTCAACTGCAACTCAGGCAGAAGTGGCACTACCAACAGCGGAAGATATTGCTGACGCGTGGATAAATCAGGACAGCGGGTATGAGCGTTACTTTTTTGAAAACGTGAGGCATGGGATAAGGACTGCCGAGGATCTGGAAATTTGGGGAAGAATAGAAAAGCAGTCTCCAAGGTGGTTGCGTAAGCCAGAATATGCCGAAGTTATATCCCTTTTGAGAGCAGAGGCAACATGATGCGGCTAACCCTGCGTGCAGCGGGCTGGCTTCGCTCCGCCCTCCTGGTTTCGATGGAGACAGGCGCGCCTGTCTCCACATCAAGCCGGCGCGGCAGCTTATCTCGCGCGCCGGTGGACAGCGATCATCGTAGAGTGTCCATCCGGGCATAAGCGAACATGACAAATAGCAACAACATCAAACCGTTGTCCATCTGGCCCGCCCTGCTTTACTTCGGTATTCCGGCCACAGTGATGATCATCATTATTCATGTGGTCATGCCCCTCTTGGCCGCCCGCGGCCTTCCCATCTTCTTCAACTACCTGCTGGTTTATGCGACTATTCCTATGCTCGCTTTGCTCGCCGCCTCTCTCCTGGCTTATCGGCATGAGGGGAATGTCATGTCCTGGTCCGGATTCAAGATGCGTTTCAGACTCAACAAGATGGATGGCAAGGCTTGGCTCTGGGCAATGAGCCTGACGCTGTTCATGTTCCTTTCTGTGGCCATCCTTTCTTTCACGGCTCACTGGTTATCATCGTTCAGCCTTCTTGCGCCCCCCGATTATTGGCCAGCCGAACTGAAGCCATCTGCTTCAGGTGGTCCAACCGGCGCATCACTCCCGACGGAGTTCCTGGGATTATCGCTCGCCGGCCATTGGTGGATACTCCCGGTGGTGCTCGGCTCCTTGGTGATTGCCACCTTCGGTGAAGAACTCTGGTGGCGGGGCTACATCTTGCCTCGTCAGGAGTTGGTGCACGGCAATTGGACCTGGCTCATTCACGGATTGCTCTGGACCGGATTTCACTCGTTTGCGCCCTGGAATCTTCTCGCGATCTTACCGGGCAGTCTGGCGCTCTCTTTTGTTGCACAGAGACTCAGGAATACGTGGCCCGCGATTATTGCACATGGACTCGCCAATGGCCTTCTGGTGGTGATCGTCGTCATCTTGGGAATCGCGAGTTGAAACTTCGCCGCCTGACAAGTGGTTGCAATCGACCGCTGCTCCGCCGACGTTTCGCGACGGCTGAAGCGCGCCGTCAGGCGACATGAATCTGGAGCAAATGCTGGATACACAAGCTGGCAAGCCGACGAATCGAGTAACGTTCGCGTTGTGCGTGACGGTGCTGGCCATGGCCGGCTTCGTCATTGCTTTCGAGGGCGTGACAGAGGCTGGCTTGCGCATATTGGTCAGGGCGAGCGCGCGGAGCTCGGCGATCTACTTTTTCACGGCCTTTGCCGGCCCGGGCGTAGCCCTTTTGCGCTGGAGTGCAGTGGGTACATGGATTGGCCACAATTCTCCGTCGTTCTTCGTCGCGTTCGGATTCTCACACCTTGTGCACCTTTTGGCACTGGTTCTGTGGGCGAGTCTGTTTCCGACTTCATTCTTCTCGGACTTTCGGCTTGCTCCGGTACTGGTGGGCGCTATGCTGTATCTCTTGATCGCTTTCATGTGCATCCGACTGATTCTGTATCCGTCGAGCGCGCCCAGGTGGGTGAGGATCACCGAAAGTACCGGCAACTCCGTGCTGTGGCTGGCATTCGCTCTGGCATTCGTGTCTCGGGCACTGTCGAGTCCTGTTTATGGACTCTTTACATTGGTTGCCCTGGGTGCCTTGGGGGTTCGACTCACCCCTAAGTTCTACGCCCGAAGCGCGACCTGAACGTCGTCTCACTCCTGCAGGCTGTGGACGGCGGGCGCCGCGCACGCACGGGACAATGAACGCGAGCGTTGGCCCGCCGGACCTGATGCGGAATATCGCTAGTCGCTACTGACTCGAAAAACCCCGATGTACGGACTAGGATACGTTTTAGCTTCTTTCGTTATGCTTCAGCCGCGACTTCGCTCTGCCTCCAGTTGAGGATTGAAGATGAACAACAAGCTCATCATATGGGCCTTCTTCCTTGGAGTAACCACACTATGGGCGGTGAAGACCGCCTGGACGCAGCATGGCAATACTGTGACCCGCCAACGGCCGTTGTTGCGTTACAGCATTGTAGGTTCATCATCTTGCGACAAGAAACCCTGTTACTCCGAAGTCATGAGCGACATCGCCGTGCAAAAATTCTTGCTCGAACTCGCCCAGGGCCCTCAAGAGGTGGATGTAGCGCGTGCGGCCATGGCAGGTTCCGCCGTGAGCATCGCGGATCTACTGGCCTTGCGGCTGATCCGACGTGAGGGCGAAAGATATTTTCTGAATTTCGCGCTCTACACGGCAACTGACGTAAAGCGTATCAGGGATACGAGCGAGCGTTACGCTGAATCATTGGCGGCAGCTATTTTGGCGCGGCGCACAGAGATCGAAGACGCTCTGCGCGCATATGATGCGCCGGGAGTAGATCCCAAGGCCGTCACATACTTTCTCCTCGGTTGTGCCTCGCTGGATTGGGATGGGCTGAACCTGACGGCGGAGAAAGGATACCGCAAGACGACAGCACAGAGACCCGACGGGACGTATGTACCCGCTGCCGAGGAGATGTCCGATGAATCACTGGAGAAGGTGTACTGGGGCAGTCACAACTCCACGTATGACAACATTCATCTGACCTCGTTTGGTGACCACCATTCATTGCCTCGGTTCATGCTTCCGGATCTGCTCTGGCGAACTCCTCGGTTTCCTTCATCCTATCCCGACGCGTTGAAAGCGGCTCTCCAAGAGCTTCTGGCGGAGTCATTCAAGCGCATCGGATACCAGTTGGGCCGAATCATGTTGGCGCTACGGGATGGTGAGAAGTCGGGCGCCGATCTGGCGCAGGCGACGGAGGTGAAACAGAGCGAGGTCCAGGCATTGCTCCACGTGCTCGTCGCGCTCGATTATGTGATCGAACACCACGGGCTATACCGGGCGCGGATTCCCGTGCTGACCAGGCGCGACGAGGTCATGGCGAGAAAGATTCTCGCCATCGGTCGTCAGGTGATGGAGCGATGGTTGGCCGAAAACTACGAGAGTATCAAGGAGGAGTTGAAGGATCTCAGTTTTTCGCGCTCCGGAGTGCCGTTCTCAGAGGGGGTCACAATGATCTGGCACTATTTGTTCGGCATCACCAATCGAAAGCTCGTCGAAGCGGGCCTGTTCGCAGATCCGTATGCGACAACGCGGAGGTACAAAGGAGCGATTCCGGTGGTTTATGAACTCGCACTTCCATAGTACGATCGTGAGGACCTGGAGAGCAAGCGGTTCCAGGAGATGGCGCTCCGCGCTGCTGAATCGCAAATCATCCACCCGACTACCGGTGGTCGAGTGAACGAGTGGCGGGATGCACTGTGCTGGTCACTGCCGCCTGTGGTGGCCGAATCAATTGAGGACGGCCACCAGAGGATGCTCGTCTCTGGTTGGGAGCCTGATCATGGCGCTGCCCTGGGCATCCGCTCGTAATCTCCATAGCATGAGCTGGCACAAAGATGACGGGATGTGAATCCAAGAGAAAGCCCCGTAAATGCCCTGTATGCGGTTCGAGTCGAATCGCAAGAATTCTGTATGGATTGCCACCGCCAGACCTCCCTGAGAAGCTGAAGAATGACCTGGATGCGGGTCGAATTGTATTCGGAGGGTGTATCGTCTTTGGGGATGATCCAACGTGGCAGTGCGTCAATTGTGGAACATCGATTTTCAGAAAGCGCGTTCAGAAGAGGCTCAGCTAGCAGGCGCTGCGCCGGACCGCGGATGTTCGCTACCACCACCTTCATCTCCACTGCCGAGATGCTGATGCTCGGTGGCTGCGACGACCGAGTTCAGCCGTCGGCGTGACTCATTCTTCCGGCGCGCCGAGGCACGACCTGAGACCATGAGATCTGTCAATCGGCATGCTCCCCATAAGGGATGGTATGACCGGCCGATGACGCTGATGGCTGCGGCACCCGCCGCGTATCGCCACATCGGGCGAAACCAGATCACTGAGGAGGCATACCATTATGATCGAGAAAATCGCAACCGCCGCTGTTTATGTTGGTGACCAGCAGGAAGCTGTCAAATTCTGGACGGAACAAGTGGGTTTCGAAGTACATCGTGACAAGCCAATGGGTCCACAAGCGAGTTGGATCGAAGTCGGTCCGCCAGGCGCGGAATCATGCCTGGTGATTTATCCCAAGTCGATGATGGAGGATTGGGCGGAACGAAAACCCTCGATCGTGTTCGAGTGCGATGATGTACAAAAGACCTACGAAGAAATGCGCGAGCGCGGCGTGCAGTTCACACAGCCACCCCAGGAGATGCCCTGGGGACCGTTTGCCGTCTTCGTTGATCCCGAGGGGAATTGGTTCGGTCTGAGAGGTCGCCCAATAAGCTGATGATGCCGAAGCCACCCTGGGATCCTCCATCGCCGGTGGCGAGTTCCTTCGAACACGATATCGATTGGCGGTTGCGCGCCGGTCGTTCCTCAGGTGCCCTGCGGGGAAAGACTCGTTGGGCGCTCCAAGGGCGGTAGTCTGAGTCGGCCGTGAGGATTTGCTCGAACCGATGAATCGCTATGGCCCCTCTCGCATCGCACCCTGGCGGATGACGTCGGACGATTTCCCCTGAGCTTTGGCCAGTTGATCTATAACATTCGAAGAGGTGATGGCATGAGTGCAGCAGCAAGACGAATGTTCTTTTGGACACCGAGGATTCTGGGGATCCTTTTCGCTCTCGTCATGAGTTTGTTTGCCCTGGATGTATTCGGTGAAGGCTATGGTTTTGGAGAAGCGATTCTTGCTTTCCTCATCCACCTCATCCCAACATCCATCGTAGTCATCGCCTTACTCATTGCGTGGCGGTGGGAGTGGATTGGAGCGATCTTATTCGGCACTTTAGCGGCGTTCTATATGGGTTGGTCCTGGGGACGTTTCCCCTTAGCCACCAGCTTGTTCATTTCCGGCCCATTGAGTTTGATAGGCGTTCTTTTTCTGTTCGACTGGATGTACAGAGCGCGTTCGCGAATGCCATAGTTGCTGCGTGACGACAGAGAAATGGTCCAGCATCTCCTGTAGTCAACCGCTTATTGCGAATGCTGCGGAGGTAATCGCGCGTCGTTGAGGGGTGGCATGGAATGAAACAATCGAAGGAGAGGGAATGAGTCCCGACCAGTACGGGCACATCATTGTAGTGACCGAAAGTTTGCTCCTGGTCGGCCATCCCACTGACATACGGAACAGTGCGCTTTCGGTGAAATACATGTACAATAGACCTTGGTAGGTCATGCATATTGTTGATATGGGGAAGGCGAGAGTGAAACGAATACACCGAGCAAAGATTCTGACGATTGTGCTCATCATCGTGGCTCTATGGCTTGAATCCTGTCAGGGGAGTTCATCTATAGCGCTGTCTGTTGATTCGCCATCTGACGGTGCTCTTCCGGCATTCCCCGGAGCCGAGGGATTTGGTGCCTATACCCCTGGTGGCCGGGGTGGACGGGTCTTCGAAGTCACCAATCTGAACGACAGCGGTCCGGGCAGTCTGCGCGCCGCCTTGGAGGCTTCGGGTAGGCGGATTGTGGTCTTCCGCATCGGGGGCATCATTGAATTGCAGGGGCCCATTCTCGTCACCGAACCCTACCTGACTGTGGCCGGTCAAACGGCTCCCGGCGATGGCATCGCGCTCAGAAATGCTGGTATTCAAATCGTAACGCATGATGTGATCATTCGTGGCTTGCGAATCCGGCCCGGCGACACGCCCACCGCCGCCGATCCTCGTCTCCGAGACGGAATCTGGATTGGAATGGAAGGCCACGTCGGTGCTGAGAACGTGATCATCGACCACTGCTCGGTATCCTGGGGAGTGGACGAAAACATCTCGGTGACCGGTGCTTCGCGAAATATCACCGTACAGTGGTGTATCAGTTCCGAAGGCTTGATGGACAGCCTTCATCCTAAGGGCATCCATTCGATGGGCCTGTTAGTGGGCAACGGCACGGCAGAACGCGTTTCGATTCACCACAATCTCATCGTGCATAACAACGAGCGTAATCCTCGCATCGCCGATGGATCGATGGCCGAATTGGTCAATAACGTCATTTACAACTGGGGCAAGGCAGCAACGGTACTGGAAACCAAAGATGGCGGACCAGCCGTCAATATTGTCGGTAACATCTATCTGCCTGGCCCGGACGGCGAGTTGGATTTCGTTCGTCGGGATGGTATCCAGCGCAAAGAGATCGATATCCTGCCTCCCGGCGGTCGTGGCACAATCGCGCAGCTCTACCTGAAGGATAATATTGGACCTCACCGTCCAACCAACGAGGGTGATGAGGGGATGATGGTCAGCGGACGGTCGAGCGATTACCTGCTCTCATCCTCTCCAGTTGTGCCCCCATCGGGGATCACCGTCGATGACGTTTCCCGGCTGGTCGACGTGCTTTTGCCCAGTGTGGGAGCCATCGTGCCGACACGAGATCCGGTGGACGTGCGGATTGTTGAAGATGTGCGCAACGGAACCGGTGGCCTTATTGATTCGCCGGTGGACGTCGGTGGATATCCGACAATGAATCCAGGCACGGCGCCTAGCGACAGTGATCATGATGGTATGCCCGATGCGTGGGAACGCGCCCACGGACTCGATCCCTACAATCCACAAGATGGCAACGGCGATCTGGACGGAGATGGTTATACGAATGTGGAAGAATACCTGAATGAATTCTTCGAGAGGAAGCAGGCTGTCAAGAGAGCCCCTCTGTGGAAATGAAGATCGCGGGATCAACTCATATGTTGGATATCTGTGAGCGATATCTCGTCATGGCGGATGACTGTGGTGCGAGAAGCACGATGTTATGGAGAGCGATACTAGCCGTTCTCGCGTTGCCCGGTATCGTGGCCGGACTCATTCCATACGTCTTGATGAATCTCGATCCTTGGCGGAGAGGTGGAGTGGAAGCCGGGCTCATCATCTTGTCTGCGGGAGTGATCGGTTTTCTGTGGTGCGTTCGTGATTTCTATGTTGCCGGGAAGGGAACGCTGGCTCCGTGGGCGCCGCCCGAGCGGTTGGTCGTCAAGGGGCTCTATCGATTCACGAGGAATCCAATGTATGTGAGCGTGTTGATGATCGTTGCGGGTTGGGGGCTCGCGGCGGGATCTCTGCTCCTCGCCGTTTATATTGTTGGTCTTTGCATGGCCTTCCATCTTCGGGTGGTACGTTATGAAGAACCGAGGCTCGCCCGGCAGTTCGGCTTCCAGTGGAAGGTGTATGCTGCACATGTGCCGCGTTGGATGCCCCGATGGAAGCCGTGGAAGCCGTCGTGAGCTTACCTGATTCTCACTCGCCGTCGACGGCCAATGGCGAGCAAATGCGAGGAGAGTGCCTATGAAACCTTGTCGGGAGTGTCAACATCAGGTGAGTGAGCACGCCATCTCCTGTCCCAATTGCGGTGCGCCTTACCCCTGGAAAGACAGATGGGAGGGATGGGGCTTCGAATATAAGAGCCGAATGGCGATCGGATCGCTTCCGCTCATTCACGTCTCTTTCAAATACCGGCCTGACCGAAAGCCGGTCGTCGCCAAAGGAGTTATAGCTGTTGGTCAATTCGGCGTTGGTCTCATCAATATTTCGCAGTTTGGTATCGGCGTCATCAGCATCGGTCAATTCGCTATTGGGATGTGGGTCGTCGCCCAGTTCGCCTTGGCGTATTCCTGTGTCGCTCAGTTCGGATTGTACGTCTATAGAGGATACGGACAGATTGTCTACAACATTTTTCGGTTGTTAGGCGGTGCTTGAGAGTGATCGAGCGGGCGAGAATCCGCTCGGCGCTTTCGTCGTTCACCTGAGCCAGGAGCCGCTTTCTGGGAACTTGATGAACGTGCCTTTCCTGAATATGAGCTCGTCCGGGAGACGCGTGCCACCGAAGGAGCAGCCTACGCCGTCTTCACCGTGAAAGTGATGAGACGTTGTTGGCGATTCCTTCCGGCTCCAACGGAACTCGTCTCTTCTCAGCGGTTGTAGAGCGTCCTCTCCCCAACGCCAGTTGCTAGAATCCGAGCACGATTCGTACAGGAATGAGGCGTGATTCAGACGATCCGGGAACCCACTTCGTTCTCTATTCGTAGAGTGCTCGGGGGTGACCTATGAGCGTCGTTCAAGAGAGTCCATTCCGTTCATCCAATCCGGCCAGGCCGGGACCGTTGGGCCGAGGAGGACGAATACTGTTCGGCTTTTTTCTGGCTTGGTACGCGGCGCGATTCCTCGGCGCGTGGCTGAGCGCCATCCAGCAAGATGGACTGGTCATTGATCGACTCGCGTATACGCCCGTGGTCCAAAAAGGGAACTTCGCCCTGTACGCGTTGACCCTCCTCTGTGTGGTGGCTATGCCGGTAGCCACCCTCCGCCATCGGTTGGTGGGGATGGGGATCTTGCTCCTTGTGATCTTGGGAATCGACTATGTCCTGGTGGGCGACTGGTGGGGTTTGCCGCTCGCCGCGATGTTGTCACTGATCATCGTGGCCACCGTGGCTTTTTTCGCTCTGGCCCATATCGTAGCCGGGATCATTGCCCATCCCGGCTGAGAGAGGACGGCGTTGGTCAACTGGCTCCGTGCGAGCCGGCCGGATCATCAACCCGAGATTCATGGGTGCATTCTTTGGGATCGCGTCGATGCCTGGGAAAAACGCTTATGGCAGCGCCGGAACAGATGATGGCGTGTGTTCGAGCATAGTGGAGAGTCGCGTGCTCGTTCGGATCGACGTGATAGAAAGCAGGTGCGCCGAGAGCCGGCGGATGGCGTGGGGTGAAGCAGTGATCGCGAAGACGATGCTCCCCGAGCGCTCACTATGGTCGTTTGATGTGGCTCGAAGTCGATGATCGTTTCTATGGCGATAGCTCTCGGTGTGGTGGTAGGTAGCTTGTGTGCGGTGTTTGCCGGGCTATGGCTGCTCAAGGCGTGCGAGCCTCGACACCGCACCTTCCTCCTGGCAGGTAGTGTGGCTGGCTATGCCATCCTCCTCTGGATGCGCTCTGGATCCCCTTGGCTTTCGGATGCGGGCGTTCTGTTGGCCTCTATCGCCGGCGCCTTCATTCTGGGGAGCCTGTTGAAAACCAAGGGGGCGATCGTCGCTTTTTGTGCGGCGGCTGCCGGAGCGGACATCCTCTCGTTCTCCGGTGGCCTCACTCGCCATCTCTTGGATCAGTATCGTGAGAGCAGCGGGGTGCTCCCGTACCTGGCCATTTTCGGTCCCATTGACAGTGAGAGCGTCCCGATCATCGGCATGGGCGATCTCATCGTGACTGGCGCTCTGTTTCTCGCCCTGGAACGAATCGGCTTCCGTGCCCCTGAAGGAGGGACCGTTCTCATATTCACGATTGTGGCCGCTTTGATCGTTGGTTGGATCGTGGGCGGCATTGCCGCGTTACCCTTCGTCGCCGTGGGCGTCATCGCCTATGTTGGATTCCGTTCGCGTCGAAGAGTCGGAATAAACTAACGTCTCCCCTCATCGGCGATGCATCGGAGAAATAAGGCACAGACTCATTGTACCTGGATACCGAATTCTCGTTGTATTGTCGGATTGCGCAGATCGCGTTTCCATTGATCGATCACTCGCTGTAGCGCCGGGCTGCTCACCGCCCGAAAGGCGTTCAGCAAACGCTCCATCTCGGTTACGTCGTCTCGGGTGACGGTCGCCCGCCTTCTCTCTACCAGCGAACGAATGGTTGGGATGAATCGGCGCAACGTCGTTTGCGTCGCCAGCAAGAGTTCGGGATTGAAGAGCAGCAGATTCACGGCTTCGGGCGAGAACTGCTCGAATTGTTCGATGAATTGTCGCCCCCGTGCGTTTTGACTCAGCACCTCGTCGCGGAAGTGATGGAGCAGTTCCAGTGTAGCGGCAGCATCCGGTGTGCCTTCCACTGCCGTCGTAGCTGCACAATTGCCCGGTGGTGGCGATGGCGGCGGTGCGTCTTGCTCGATGATGAAGGTGCCATCGCTGATATCCCAAATCGTCGCATCGAGTGCATCCAAAATCTTTATCACAGCTTCGGTCGT
The DNA here is from genome assembly GCA_003696865.1 of Acidobacteriota bacterium. GTDB lineage: Bacteria > Acidobacteriota > Blastocatellia > HR10 > J050 > J050. The sequence continues at coordinate 13,843 of RFHM01000168.1, forward strand.
AGCCGGTCCGGTCACCGACCAGGAATGTGCTCCATCATTCGGCGTACTGGCGATGATCGTCTGGAAAGTCGCTCCACCATCGCGCGATAGTTGGATCGTCACGTTGTCGATGGAGGGAAGCTGACCCGACGTACTCCACTGAATGGTCGCGGCCGACCCAATCGACCACGTCTCCCCTCCATTGGGCGCTATGACAGTAATCGAAGCCGGTATGGCCCACGTTTTCGTCGCCGTGCAGGAGAAAGAGGCATCATTGACCGAGCCACTCGCTTCAATGGTGTCGGTCCCCGCCTGCCCATTGCTCGTATAGGTGAAGCTCACTTGACCGTTAGCATCGGTCACCCCCGTTCCACTTGTACCAGCATTTGGACCGGCGGTCACGTCGAAAGTCACCGTCACGCCGGGAGCCGGAGTTCCTCCTTCCATGACGGACACGGTCACCGTATGGTCCGTACCCACCGGATTGGTCGCCGTCGCCGGGTCGAGCGAGCACGTGGCAGACGACGAACTTCCCACTTCAATACAAGGCGAAAATTCCGAGGTATTACCGTCGGGATCGGTGGCCGTCGCCGTGATGAAGTGACCCGTGGGGACCGTCTCTGCCAAGGTGACCATGAAACTCGCATCACCGCTCTCATCGGTGCTCACCGTGGTCGAACCGAGGAAGTGCTCTCCCTCGCCATGATTGGAGGGATCGCACGCGGCATTGGAGAAGAATTCGATGACGAAGCTCGTGTTTGATATGCTGTTCAACGTGCCTTCAATAGTCGTGCTGCTGCTATTGGTAGCCGAGGTCAGTGTGGGGAAATTTTGTAGAGCGTTTGCGCCGGTATCGCTGTCGCCAGCATCGTTAGGCGTCACCCCGTCGCCGCTCAAGTCGATGCCCAGTTGGCCATTGTCGAAGATGGAGTTGCCGGAGATGGTGACGCCGGTCGGCTGGCTGGTGCCGAAACCGGTCATCACGAGACCGCCCTCCTCATTGAATGCGATGACATTCGCCGCGCCAGGAGCCGTTCCTCCAATGGTGATGTCGTGTGGCGTATTGCTGGCCAGAAAGACGCGGATGACGATCCCGCTTTCGTTGGGCAAAGCCACCGTACCACTGGCGTCCGTGCCGATAAAATTCCCCTGAATGATGTTGCCCGTGCCACCGCTGATGTTGATGCCCTCGCGGGCTCCTCGAGGCGTGAAGCCATGTCCGGAGATGACATTGCCCGCTCCCGGTTCCGCACCGCCGATGGTATTGAACGATCCGGTAATGCTGATGCCCGATCGCGCCGAACCGCTCACGTCCTGTGTCCCCGTCTCATCAACCCCCAGATAGTTGCCCTGCACGACATTGTTATCGCCGGCGAGCGAAATTTGTGATCCCACCGGACGAAGTTCGCCGTCCAGATGACCATTGCTATGAATGACGTTGCGCGCTTCCTCGGTCGTCCCACCAATGATATTGCCCGAAGCTTCCTCCTCGATGTCAATGCCGTTGGTGTGGTTTCCGGTGATCGTGTTTCCTTGTATGACATTGCCGGTGGCCGAGGCGAATCTGATCCAGATGCCATTACCGCCGCTACTGATGAGATTGGAGGCCTCTGGAGTGAGTCCGCCAATGGTGTTATTGCTGCCCGTAATGTGAATGCCCGCGCTCAGACTGTCGATGAAGCATCCCCTCACTTCATTGTCACTGCCATTGAGTTCGATGCCATAGCGAAAATTGATGAAGCCACCAAGCCCAATCACAGCGTTATTGCTCGAGTCGATGGTCAAGCCATTGAGGTTGGCCAGCGGCGGAATCGTCGAGAGATGAATCTCGGGACCATTGGGATCGGTATCACCGGTGAACGCCGTTTGTGTGGTGCCGTCGATCGTGATGCCATTATCGGATAGAGCCAGTGGTGGAGTGTTCTCCACGCGGATGGTGAAGAATGTGCCATTGAATCCCGGATCGCTCGTTGGAATGTTGAAAGCGATGGTCTCGGAACCCGGCGTGTTATTCGCTGCGATGATCGCTTCGCGGAGCGAGACGACGCCGTCCGGTCCCGGCAAATCCCCGATGCGTTGCGCTCCACCGAAATCGGCCACGTCGCTGGTAGTATCCACCGTGATCGTTGTCGCTTGTGCGCGACCCCCTATTATCGATTGGTGGCTCAATGCCACGACGACGAGTGAGGCGACGATCAGCGCCTCGGCGATCCAGATATTCTTGTTTCTGTGTCGGTGCCTCATATGAGCCTCCTGTTGGGCAGATCGCCTCTGTTACGGTAGTAGTCTCATCCCCTCAAAAAATACATCGAATGAAAATAATTCTCCTTTTCTTCTCCTCCAACGCCCGCAGATGGTCGGAAGCGACTCCACTGATCGGAATCATCGCGGCCACGGAGAACGTCACTCGGACCTCTTGTACTCTCATTGATGAACCGCTCCTCTCCGTGAAAGCGCTCGACCATTGACCCCCAGACCACCTTCCACTCGCTTGATCAACCCCACTTTCCCCTTCCTCTCGCCAAGATAAGGTATCGCCGGTTCCTCCCCTCGAAGGCGAACGGTGAGGTATGCCGGCCCCCCTCATTCTCGTGGCCGGAACGGGCGTTGCCGGCGCCTGACGGAAGTACTGTATCGACGGAGTCGCGTCTCCTGATGGCCGTGTCCGGCGCGTCTCCGGTTTCATGCCAGGGGATGACCATCGAACACCTTTTGCGAGACATTCCGGAGAGGTGGATGGTTCTCCCTCGCTCGTGGAGAAGGCTGGAATCGGTAGCCTCATCCCTTCTCCTGGAGCCAGCCATGGTGTACTCTTTTCCCGAGTGGCGACGAACACGTAGAGACCAATGGAGGACATCATGAAGCGCATCGATGAGCGTGTGAATGAGCGGCGAACGGTTGCCCAGAAAACGATCTCCTCGGTGAATCCAGCTACCGGAGAGACGCTGGCCGAAATCCCCATCAGTTCTCCCCAGGAGGTGCGTCGGACCGTGGCCCGCGCTCGGGCGGCCTTCGGGCCCTGGGCGGCGCGCTCGTTTCGCGAACGGGGAGGAATCGTCCTTCGCGCTCGTCAGTACATTATCGACCATCTCGATGAGATCGTCTCCGTCATCTATCGAGAGACGGGGAAGCCGAAAACCGAAGCTCTGGCGGCCGACGTCATGCCCGTGCTTGATCTGATGACCTACTATGCCCGCATGACGGAGAAATGGCTTCGCCCCGAGCGCATTCACCTGGGGAAATACGCGCTCATGGGGCGATCATCCTACGTGGCCTACAAGCCGCTGGGCGTCATCGGCATCATCTCGCCGTGGAATTTCCCGTTCACCATTCCCATGGGCGAAATCGTCATGGCGCTCATGGCCGGGAATACGGTGGTGCTGAAACCGAGCGAGTATACGCCGTTGACCGGATTGGCCATCGGCGAGATTTTCACCCGGGCCGGATTGCCCGAGGGGGCATTGAACGTCGTCCCCGGCGATGGAACGACGGGCGCAGCTTTGTGTGAGGCCGGAGTGAACAAGATCCTGTTCACCGGCAGCGTCGCTACCGGTCGCCAGGTCATGATGGCGGCGGCCAGGCATCTGACCCCCGTCGTCCTGGAGTTGGGCGGAAAAGATCCCATGATCGTTTGCCGGGACGCCGACATCGATGTGGCGGCGAGCGCCGCCGTCTGGGGCGCATTCTCCAATGCCGGGCAGATCTGCGCTTCTGTGGAGCGGTGTTATGTGGACGAAGCGATCGCCGAGGAGTTCATCGCCCGGGTGGTCGAAAAGACGAGGCAGTTGTCTCAAGGGACGCCCGAACGCCTGGATACCGATATCGGCGCCCTGACCAACGAGCGCCAATTGCGCATCGTCGAGGAGCAAGTCCGCGAAGCCGTCGCTCGTGGAGCGACCGTGCTGTGTGGCGGCCGGCGCCACCGCCAGCTCAACGGTCTCTATTTCCAGCCCACCGTGCTCATCGGCGTAGACCATACCTTCTCCATCATGCGCGAAGAGACGTTCGGGCCGGTGCTCCCTATCATGACGTTCAAGACCGAGGAGGAGGCCATCCGATTGGCCAACGACACGCCCTATGGGTTGACGGCGTCGGTGTGGACCAGAGACATCCGGCGGGGGAAGAAACTGGCGGCGCAGCTTGAGGCGGGAACGGTCATGATCAACGAGTGCGCCTATACTCACGCTCTTCCACAGACGCCGTGGGGCGGCGTCAAACAGAGCGGTATTGGACGGACCCATTCCAGGTGGGGACTGAACGAGCTGGTGACCATCGAACATATACACGTGAATCGATGGACCGGCGTGAAGGATTTCTGGTGGTTCGGGTACTCACAACAACTCTACCACCTCCTCGTCGAGATCGCCGGGAAATTGACCTCTCCCTCCTGGCTGGATAAGCTGAAAGCCCTCCCCGCGCTGCTCCGCGGGCGACGATTGAAGAAGTACTGACGTTCCTCCAGAGGGGAATTCGTCAGAAGTGGAAGCCCGGCGAGCACATGTGGACACGACCGGGAGAGGTCGTGCCTCCAACTCCTCGCTATAGATGAGGGTGTGCTCTAAGAGGCGCCCATGGTGTTAGAGTATCACACCGCAGGGGTGAAAAGGGAAGGCCTGCTCCCAACTCATTAAGCGTCTTCTCGCTCGAGCAAGCATTATAGAATCCCACCGGGTTAGCTCCGAGAAGGGACTGCATAGGGCGCATGGTGCTCGTAAGGTCTTGTTTCTTCTAGTGGAGCATTGCGCTGGATTACCTTCAAGGAAGAGGCGTCTCAGCGAAACTGAAACAATCATTTCCGAGCGGAAATAAAAGAGATGGCGCGATGATCTGGTCGCGATGGTGAACTCGCCCCTCTCCCATAACTCATTATTCTCCGACGAGTTATGAGTTGGGCCCGAATCGGCGGGAGGATGGCCGAATGGCACGATTTTTGCGAAAGCTTACTACGGGAACGTGAAATCGAAGTGAGCGGCTGGTCACCGCTTTTCGTTCCCGAGAATGTATTGGTGGGAGCCTTTCATTCACTCGCTGGGCAGCGTGTGGTGGAAGGGTCTCATATGGGAGGGTCAGACATGAGAGAGAAACCTCGCCAGAAGGGCCATGCCCTCATCGAACTCGCTCTATTGCTCCCCATGACGCTCACGCTTCTGCTGGGCGTAGTCGAGATCGGGAACGCTATTGTCGCCTATATGACCGTCGTGGAAGCCAGTCGGGAGGGGGTTCGACTGGTCGTTCGCGAGGGTCCATCGGCCGACGTCCAGGGGCTCGTCCAAGGCATTGCCAGCCCGCGACTCCAGCCGTCTCGTCTCACCACTCAGGTCTCTTATGGCCGCGATAGTTTCGGAGATGACACTGTCACTGTGGAGGTGGATTATGAGTATCGGTTCATTTTTACCAATGCGCCGTTTCTCCGGGATGTGCTCCCGGATCCGTTCATCCTCAGAGCGAGGACGACCATGCCCATCCCGTGAAGCCCGGCGACGGGCGCGCATGCGCGGACAGGCGTTGGTGGCCGTGGCCGTCGCTTTGCCGGTGCTGCTCGGCATGGGCGGATTGGCCGTCGATATGGGACGCTTGTACGCCGCTCAGGCGCGATTGCAGGCGGCCGTCGATGCGGCAGCGCTGGCCGGATCACTGCATCTTGTCGATGATCCCGATCTGGTCAATGGCATCGTGTCCAATGCCGTGACCGAGTATCTGGTCACCAACTATCCGGAAGCCTTTGTCACGGACATCTCTCCCGGTACGGAAGTTCGCAGCGTGTGCGTCGCTGCTCAGGTGGATGTGCCCATGATGTTCATGGGGGCGTTGGGCATCAGTTCGCGTTCGGTTTCGGCCTCTGCCTGCGCCGGATTCAACGATCTGGAAGTCGTCCTGGTCATCGACAACACCGGGAGTATGAGGGGCGAACCGATCCGACGGGTGCGGCGCGCGGCGAAGAAGTTGGTGGATTTGATGATGCCCAGTGGCGGGGCACCATCGGTCAAAGTCGGATTGGTGCCCTTCCGGAGCAAAGTGCGGATCGATGATTGGGCCGATGGCCTCCCGCCGGGATGCCGTAACGCTGACGGGACCAGAAATCCCTATTGGAAGTCCTGTTTCGACGCCCTGCCGCCTATTTTGGGGCTCTCCTACAACAAGCGACAGATCAAACGAGCCATCAATCAGATGTACGCCCAGGGTATGGGCTCGGGGACGATCATCGCCGAAGGAATCAAGTGGGGCCGTCACGTGCTCACGCCCGAGTATCCCTATGAACAAGGCGGACCGTCGAGTCAATTTCGCAAGGTGATGATCCTGCTCACCGATGGCGATAACGAAGATGGTACCTGCGGCGGGCCGTACGCTTGGGATCCTCGAGAAGATCCCCGATCTCCCTATCGGCGCAATGCCTACTGGGGACAGAGTCCACCGGTGACCGATTGCACCTGCGAGGATTTCGGCTGTCTCGATCAGGAGATGCTCCGTCAAGCGACCATCGCCAAGGAGGATTACGGCATCGAGATCTTCGTCATCCGCTACGGGAACTCCGATTATGTGGACATTCAACTGTTGCAATCGGTGGCGTCGTCCACGCCGGGAACCGATGATCACTACTTCGATGCCCCTACGCCGCGCGACATCGAAGAGATGTTCGATCAGATCGGGCGGCAGTTGGGCTTTCGACTGCTGTAATCTGCGGAGGGGACTATGCGATATGGGGAAAGGCGATACTTTGCCGCTTCACCATCGGATGGGCGCACCCGCGGGCAATCGTTAGTGGAAATGGCGCTGGTCGTTCCCATCTTACTCCTGTTGATGTTCGGCGTCGTCGAGATGGGGCGGCTCTTCTTCGCCTATGTGACCGTGCAGCACGCGGCCCGACGTGGCGCTCAGGTCGCCTCTACCGGGCGCGGTGAGCGAGAAGGAACTCGCCCCGATCTCATCGAAACCGCCGTGCGGGAGGCGACCAATCACCTCGTTCACGGCGATGAGGCGATCATCACCGTGCGAAGCAGTCGGGACAATGGGAGCAGTTGGCGAGCGGGTCCGGGCGGACCGTGCGAGATGGTGGAGGTGCGCGTCGATTACCCTTATCAGCCGGCCATCCCGATCATCGCTTCGTTGATGCCCAGTCAGATCACCTTGATCGGGCGAGATCGAAAGATCAACGAGCCCTGGATTCCTTGTGATCGGTGAGCTGGGCGCAGGGAGAAGACGTCGAGCGACGACGGCGAACGGCAATTGAGGAGCAGCGCGGCTTCGGTTGGCGCGCGCCGGCTCCCGGTGGTGATCTCCGGTTCGCCAGGGAAGGGAAAATCTGTTCCGTGGGAGTGATAATGATGATCAGGCGAAGATCCATCGCGTTTTTCATCCTCCTCCTCATGGGAGGAATGGGGATTCAGACGACGGTATGGGGGCAACAATCCGGTCCGTTCGTTCTCCGGCCGATCGTCTCTACCGGTCAACCGGGACCCGCCGAGGTTCCACTGAGTCGTTACGGCGACATGGCCATGAATGCTCGGGGCGATCTCGTTTTCATCGCCGGCGACCATTCGGGCCTGTACCTCTTCTCGGATGGCCAGCTTATGCCCGTCGCTCTGTCGACGATGGCCATCGCTCGACTCCCTGGCGCGTTCTTCGACGAGTTCACCGCGTTGGCCGTGAACGGGGGAGGAGATATCGTCTTCGTCGCCTCCATATACGGTGTGCGAGATGGAGTGGGCCTGTTCCTCTACGCTCGGGCTTCCGGCGAGATCACTCCGCTCGTTTTCTCGGGGGATCGCGTTCCCGGGCCGGTGTTCGCCAATTTCCAGGATTTCCCCGACGTGTTCATCAATGACGATCGAACGATCGCGTTCACCGGTCGATTTCGCCATACGGAGACGGGCGCATTTCTGGTGGTGAATCAGGCAATCGAGCCCATCGCCATCCCGCGCCAGGAAGCGCCGGGAACCGATGGAGGGACGTTCACCGCTGCCGCCGTCCGATCGCTGGCCAATAATGGCACGATGCTCATTCAGGGCAGTGTGCGCAATGGGAGCGCTTCGGCAGGTATTTTTCTCTATCGGGACGGAGAATTCGAGCCCGTGGTATTGACCGGACAGGTGGCGCCGGGAACGGGCGGGATTCGGTTCAGCCGACTCAGTCAGGCGCGGCTCATCAGCGAGGATGGCGACATCGCCTTCGAGGGGTTCGCTCTGGGCGGCGGGATGGCCGGTGGGGGGATCTTCAGTGTCATCGATGGGGAACTCGCCTCGGTCGTTCTGGGCGGACGGCCCATCGCCGCTGCCGGGGGAAAGAAGATTCTGGAGTTCTCGCCCATCACCAGCAATCTGGCCGGAACGTTCGCTTTTCAGGCGACTTTCGAAGAACAGGCCGAAGGTCTCTTCGTGTTCTCCCAAGGGCAGTTGGATCTGGTGGTGTTCTCCGAGCGTCAGGTGACCGGGAGCTTTGCTCGACGCTTCATTCCCCAGGAAGTGACCGCGGTGGATGCTCGCGGAGACGTGGCTTTCGTGGGCGAGACGAGGAGACCGACTACTACGGGCATCTATCTGGTGGAAGGTCGTCGCCTGAGGGCCATGGTGACCTCTCAGATGTCCGTGCCTCTTCTATCTCGTCTGCGCCTGGGCGGCGATGTCGCGCTCAATGACGACGGCGCGGTGGCCTTCAGCGGCCTGACGACCGGGAGCGGAAAAGGCATGTACCTGCTTCAGGAAAACACGATCATTCCCCTGGTCGTTCCCGGCCAACCGACGCCCGGCGCGAGCGGAGGCGTGATCGGGAAACTGGAAAACGTCATCGGCGGCCGGACCTCGCTGACCGGCGAGCAGGAGATCGCCGTGGTGGCGACGTTATCCGGCGATTCTGCCGATGTCGGACTGTTCCGGGCATCGCCTGGAGGGCTGGATGCCGTCACCCTGATCGATGAAGAGGCGCCCACAGCGATCGTCGACTTCGATCGCGTCCGGATGAACGACCGAGGCACTATCGCATTCACCGGATTCATCGTCGACAGAGGCGATGTGCGAGAGGGCATCGGCCTGATCGTCAATGGCCGAGTGCGCATCATTGCCGGTGAAGGGGCGCGAGCGCCTGGCGGCGGTCGGTTCCTCTCCTTCCTCGGACACGACCTGTGGATCAACGAGCTCGGTCAGGTCGTGTTCGTCGCCGAATTGGAAGATGGTCGTCAGGGCTTGTATGTCTCGTCCGGGAATCGCCTTCAGTTCATCGCCCTCAGCGGACAATCGGTTCCCGGCACCGATGGTGCGACGTTTGAGACCTTCGAGAGTGTGATGGTGAACGATCAGGAGATGATCGTGTTCACCGGCCGATTCTCCCAGGGCGGCGGTGGCCTGTTTACTGTGGCCGGCGAAACGATCCAACCGGTGCTTTTGTCGGGAGAGACGGCGCCGGGGACGGAGGGGCAGCCATTCCGGGAGTTCGGTCAGGTCGCCGTCAATGAAGTTGGAGACATCGCCGTCATCGCCGGCTGGGGAGGCCTGGGTCGGGGCATCTTCTTCGTCGGTCATGGACTGAGAGTGGCCATCGCCCTCAGCGGTCATCCGGTGTCCGGACAGGACGATCGCCGCTTTTTCGATTTCTTCGGACTGGCCATCAACGGCAACGGCGACATCGTTTTCTCGACAGCATTAGACGGGGCCCCGGTGCCCTCGGCCATTTTCCTGGCCACGGCCAGATGACTCTGACACCATGGTGACCATCCAACCAGACCACTCCCCTCCCCGGCCCAATGCTGGTTGGATCGGTCACCGATCTCCTTCGAAAATCCACCGCAAAGGCGCAAAGAACGCCAAGATCTTCCAACGGGCTCTTTGCATCCCCGCGATGTGGCTCGGGCGCGCCATGAACGACTCCCTATCGAATCTCAGCATCCCCCTCTCCCGATGCGTGTCGGATCGGGGAAGCTCCTCACTTGAGCGTGGCGCAAGTTGTCGGCTTGCGCTTCACCTCCCCGGGAGGCCGTTTCCATCTTCTTAGTGTGACTCACTAAGCCATGGCCAGCTCTTTCCCGATGCACTAACGTGAAGCGAGAGCCCGCGCCGATGATTGTGTCCCCTCAGTGGCCCAACTCGAAGCGAACGGTTTTCAGCTCTCAACGCAGCATATCTCGATGCGCTCGATAGTCGCTCCCCACGAACGATCGAAGCCGCTTCACCGATCCTCGAAGAAAATTCGATCCGCGGTGAATTTTTTGACCAGTTGGCGTCCCATATAAAAGTGAAAGGCCAAAGCACGGAAAGTGTTGTCCCGCATGGAGGGACCACTTAAGCACCGGACGGAGTGGGGTTTTTCGCTAACAGTGACCATGTGTCCGCCTGTGGGCTCCCTCTCGTGACTCGCGTTGATCTAGAAAAGACGTGGAAGTACGAGACATGAGTTTTTGGCTTGATCGGTGAAACATTCGTTCGACTGATTCGGGTGGAACGTGATCAACGTCGTCGATCAGTTGACCGGTAACCCCGCCCGTTCGGGCGAGACGATACATGAGCCGGGTTATGTCCCGTGAGGGCATAAGTTGCTAAGGGGGTGGAAAGGAGGATCTATGAGAAGATCAGCGAAACGCGAACGCGGAACGGTCCTGGTGCTCATCGCCTCGGGGCTGGTGATGCTTTTGGGAGCCGTAGGACTCTCCGTCGACCTGGGATATGTGTTCACCTTCAGGAATCAGCTTCAGAATGCCGTCGATGCTGCCGCTTTGGCCGGCGCCCAGGGATTGTTAGCCGATCCCGGAGATTTTTCCGAGAGTGGCCGAGCGAAACAATTGGCCATCGAATATGCCGCCCGGAACGCGGCCGGCCAACAGCCGGTCAGATTAGATCCCGGCGAGATCACCTTCCCCACCGGAAACACCATCAAGATCGAGGTGACGCGTCCGGCCGGGACATTCTTCATGCGAGTGCTAGGCATCCCAACGGTCAATGTGCACGTCGCGGCGGCCGCCCGCATCATGCCGGCCATTGGCGGTGGCGGTCTCCGTCCGTTCGCCGTGTTGGATCAGTTCGGCCATGGGCCCCTCTGTGTACCGCCCAATGATGAATCGATCAACCATCCGCCGCATGGGGCGTTCAAGGATTATCCCCACGAGTGGATGGGCGTTCAGGTTGACTCCGATCATTACACCTCCCCATATGATCCGGAATTTAACGGTTGGGATCTGAGCACGATGTCCGATTGCAGTACGGTGACCGGACTGATCGCGCCGCGCGATGTGGATGGTCAATTGATCGAACTCAAGGTCGATCGCTGGTTGACTCCGGGCAATTTTGGGCCGGCAGCGCTGGGGCAACATGGGGCTGACGCCTATGAGGAGAACATCATTCATGGGTATCAGGGATTCATTCAGGTGGGCGACATCCTGGAGACCGAGCCGGGAAATATGATCGGCCCCACCCAGTCGGGCGTCGATGCCTTGATCGCCCAGGATCCCACGGCTCGAATGGTTCGCAATAGTTCGGGGAATTGGGTGGTGGTCAGTGACGACTTTCCCATGAACGAGAGTCCGCGCATCATTCCCATTCCCATGTACAGCGTTTACTTTGCTCCCTCACAAGGCCGGTCGGAGTTCCAGGTAGCCAGTATCGGCAGCTTTTTCATCGAGCGAATAGCGGGAAGGACGTTGTATGGACGGTTCGTGCAGAGCCGGCTCAAGAATGCTCGTTCCGGGAATGCGCCGAGAAACGCCAGTAGCCAGACGGTCTCCGGTGGCGGTCGATTACTGGGAGCGGTCAAGCTCATCGATCCGGAGTCGATCCCGTAGTGGAGCGTCAAGGTATGAGCGATCCCAGAATATGGTCGATGGAGCCCCTACGCGACAGCAGTCGCGATGCCTCCACAGTGGCATCCTCGGCACGGACCGAGGATGCCACTGCTCGCTCCATTGGCTGGGAAGCGTTGGATGACCCTCCTGAACCATATGACGTTTTGGAATACCCCACTCAACCTCGGGTTGAGGGGATGCTGTCCACTCTCTTTGTTTTGTTGTCTGACCCTCCATGACCAGCCAGTGAGCTCGAGCTCCTGGCAACCTCGACGAATCGGGTATGCCGAATCCAGGACGTGGGCTGACCTCCCCCTGGACCGGCATACCCGGTTTCGTTTTTCAATGACGAAAAATATGTTGCAGATGAGAACACCTCTTTGCTCGCCTGCGACGGTTTCATCCTTCGGCGGTGACCTCCTCATATGAGATAACCCCATTGCTATGAGGGAATTTCGTGATGAGCCGGAGGCTCGAGGGGCTCCGTCTCCGGTGGCATGAAACTTGCACCATTTTCTGTTCCAGGCCTCTTGCGCCTGAAACGAGGAGCAAAGCCATGTGTTCGGCTATCGGCGATAAGCCCATCTTCACAGCATCGTCGCTGGTTCATCGAGTGGTGGCCAGCGGGTGGCCGTCGGTCACCCCGAAGCTCCCTGACTCGGGCGTGAGGGCGTCACCCGAGCCGTCTCCGGAAATGCTGGAGGCGTCTCCTCTCGTTCATCAATCGGTCGGACCGCAGAAGCGCCTCACCGATGCTCAGTTGATCGAGAAGTGTCTGCAAGGAGATCGCGAGGCGTGGGCCGCACTGGTCGATCGCTACAGCGGGCTGGTCTATTCCATCGCCTGGAAGTCGCACCTGCCGCCCGAGGATGTCGCCGACGTCTATCAATCGGTCATGCTCGCCCTTCTGGAAGGTCTGTCCGAAGTGAGAGAGAAGGCGAAGCTCAGTTCGTGGTTGACCGCAGTGACCATTCACGAGTGCATGCGCGTCAAACGGCGGCGGCGCCGGTGGCCCACGGGCTTGGACGATGTGCGGGATGAGCTGGTCGGCAAGGTTGATGAATCACCTCTTCCCGACCACGTGGTGCAGACCTTGGAGAGGCAACAGTTGATCCAACGGGCGCTCTCCATGATGGATGAACCATGCCGTCGTCTGTTGACGCGACTGTTTTTCGAGGAAGAGTGGTCCTATCAGCGCCTCGCCGAGGAGATGGGAGTGTCCGTCTCAACGATCGGACCGAAGCGGAGTCGCTGTTTGAAAAAGCTCCTCAACGTGCTCACCAAGCTGGGGTGGAGATGAGCTGTTCCCTCCGGAGAGGTCGAGCGAGGGATACCCGGCGCTCATGCGAGCGAGACCATCATTCGATTCCCGTGATGAGCGACGAACGATGGACGAGAGACGAGGGACGAAGACGATCATGAAATGTCCTTCTATGGAACAGCTTCTGGCCTTTTCTCGTGGCCTCTTATCCGGCCAGGAAGGGCGGAGCATCCAGACCCACCTGGATGAGGGGTGTCGGTCCTGTCAGACGCGATTTCGCCAGGTCCAGGAGGTGTCTCAGTGCGTTGACCGGTGGGATCTCCGGAGTCCTCCTGAGTGGCTTCGGCGGCAGGCGCTCGGGTTGTTCGATTGGAGGAGATCGAAATCGCGTCATGCCGGCGTGAAACGCATTCTGGGGATGCTGGTCCTCGATAGTCTGGCTCAACGCGCTCTGCCCGGTCACCGCCCTGTCCGACCAATGTCTCGACATATGCTCTATCGCGCCGGTGAGGTCGATATCGACCTCTGCATAGCGCCCGGTGAATCTCCCGGGTCGGTGCGCCTCACCGGTCAGGCCAATCCCATTGACGGGGCACTGGCCAAAGTGGCTCACGCGCGGATTGATCTCATCAGGCATCAGCATATGGTGGCGACGGCCACGGCCAATCCCTTCGGCTGGTTTCGCCTCGATGGCATCCCGGAGGGCACCTACGATCTACGAATCGCGCTGCCCGATGAGGAAGTGGACATCATCAA